>JAATES010000023.1 GCA_015655615.1 Actinomycetales bacterium | reverse complement strand
GCGCCGGAATACCCGTCGATGGACACGACCCGGGTCGCGGAAGGAGCCGGAAAGGCCAGGATGGCCGCTGCGAGGGCACCGAGGTCGAGCCGGGTCACGGCGGGAGCGGTCATCGGTTACCTGCTGTCGGGCGAAGGGGTGCTGGTGGAGACGAAACTACATCGATTTGGTGTACTTTGCAACGGCATTGAATCCGTTGAGACGGCAACGTATACGTGACCGAGCAGATGTATCCTATGCGGACAGAAGAAAGGAGGCGGCGATGACCACTCGCACGCCCATGGCGGAGCAGCCGGAGGAGTCGGGTCGCTCGGTCGCTGCGCTCCACCTCTACGGACGACTCCGTGACGACGTCCTCGCGGGCGTCTTCGCCGCGGGGGAGCTTCTCCAGGAGACGACTCTGGCACCGCGGTACGGTGTGTCGCGCACGCCGGTACGGGAGTCGCTCGCCCGCCTGGAGCAGGACGGACTGCTGGAGCGCGCTGCGCGGGGGTACCGGGTCAGCTCGGGCACGCAGCAGGACGTCCTGGATATCTACGATGCGCGCATAGCGCTGGAAACCGTGGCGGTCTCCAGCGCGGCCACCCGCGCGACTGACGTCGACCTGGCCCGGCTGGGCAACCTGCATGCTGCGGCACATGCGGCTGGCGGCGTCACGGAGCGTCGCCGCGCCCATGCCCGCTGGCATGAGGGCGTCTGGGATGCCGCGCACAACTCGACGGTGCGCGCCTTGCTGGTGCGACTGACCGCGCAACTGCGCATCTACGATCAGCCCGGAGTGGAGACGACCAGCGACCTCGAGGTCAACCAGGACGATCACACAAAGGTCATGGACGCGCTGCGGACCCGCGACGCCGAGCGAGCCGCCACTGCGCTCGCCGCACACCTGCACCGCTCGCGGGACATCCGATTGCAGTCGTTCATCGCGCCGGTTCCCGGGGACGAGCCCGTCGTCGCGCGCGGGTAGATTCTCAGCGGTCCTTCGCCAGGCGATTCGGCCGTCGCAACAGCACCGGAATGCTCAGGATTCCTGCAATTACAACCCATAGGCAGAAACCTGCCACTGCCCACGACAGCGATGAGGCGAAGGACACCAGGTCGTTGCGCAGCACCCAGAGCGCGGCTGTGGCGCTGACTGTGCCCAACCCGCACACCAGGAGTTGTTCAAAGAGCAGCATCACGCCCAGCGACCGTGCGGAGGTCCCGGACATCCGGTATGCCGCGAGTTCGGAGGACCGTAGCAGGTTGAGCACTCCGGCGATGAGTGCCCCGATCGCGGCGAGCAGGAGCGGCAGGAACCGGGTGGTTCGCCCTTGAAACAGTGCCACGGGGTCGATCGGCGAGTTGAGTTCTTCGGCCCTGGTCATCTCTCCGCCGCTGGTCCGCAGCCGAGAACCGAGCGAGTCCATCGCCGAGGCGGCCGTGGTGCGCGCATCGAGGACGACGATGCACTTGTCGGTGGCGACGGTACCGGCGTCCAGCGGCAGGATCAGCGCCGAGTTCACGGACAGACCGGCGGGCTGGGCCTCGAGTGTGGTGGTCTCGACGCTGGTGCCCTCCACGAGGATCCGAGTGGAGCCCTGGGCGCGCGCTATCGCTGACCCGGTGAGAGTCTGGTGGTCGCGCAAGGCCGGAAGCAAGGTGGTCGACACGCGAAGCAGCTGGGTGTCCGGGCCGATCTGTGGCACATCTCGGGTGACCGCATCAAACACAGCCTGTGTAGCGGCCTCACCTTGGAAGCCGTAGTCGATCGAACCTGCTCGCTCCACTCCTGGTATGCGGGCCAGGCCCTCGCAGGAGGCCCGCGAGATCTGGACGGGATTCGCGGAATCCAGTGAGGTGTAAGCCACCACACCACGGCCCTGCGCGCGCAGCGCCTCGATCTGGGCGTTCAAGGAACGTGCCTCGTATGCGCTGAAGACTGCCGTTCCAGCACCCATGAGCACGGCTAGCGCGATGAGGACCACCATGCGAGACCGCCAGGACAGTACGTTGCGTTCGGCCTCGCGCAGCAGCGCGGACAGCCGCCATGAGTCAGTTGTCATGGTGACTCCTCAGGTAGATGACAGTCTCAGCTGCCGCGACCAGGACGGGGTCATGGGTGGCCACGATGATGGTGGCCCGGTTTGCCAGGTCGGCGAGCAATGCTGCGACGTTGAGCGTGTTGGCCTCGTCCAGGGAGGACGAGGGCTCGTCGGCGAGGATCAGCCGTTGACCTGCGGCGATGCCTCGCGCGAAGTTCACTCGCTGCAGTTCGCCGCCAGACAGCTCACGGACCGCCTGCTCTGCCTTGTGCGCCAGACCGACGTCCGTGAGCGCAGTGAGCGCGCGGTCCGAGGCGGCCTCGAGTGACAGCCCGGTGCTCAACGGTCCGAGCATGACGTTGTCCAGTGCGGTGCGTGCTCCGAGCGCATTGCTGCCCTGCGGGACCCAGACGATCTGTGACGAGTCCGGGGTATGACGGCTGCCGTCGAGCTCTTCGAACCAGACGTGGCCGTGCTTGAGCTTTTCATACCCGGCTATCACCGACAGCAGGGTGCTCTTGCCCGAGCCTGACGGGCCGACAAGTGCGGTGACGGTGTCGGGCTCGACCGTGCAACTGAAGTCGTCGAGCACCACTGTGGGGCCGAACGCGATGTGCGCGTCCTCGATGATTACTCGCACGTTGACAGGGTGGTTGCAGGGAGGGTGGAGGCATCGGAGATGATGGGGGTGCCAATCAAGGAGCCGTCTACAGCGGCCACCCCGATCTCGCCCACCACCATGCCGATGGTGTCCAGCGGCTGGGCGCGAGCGGCATCGAGGGCAGCGGCGCCGGTTGTGGAACCGGTGACGGTGAACACGCACGACGTCCCGGTGGCCGCCGAGTACACCGCTGAGCCTGGAACCGTACCGACCGTCTGAGGTGTGGTGAGTTGTGCGGTTGCGCCGGTGTACGTGGTGGTGGCAGAGGTCGTACTGCCACCGGACTCGGATGCGGATCCTGATGCATCGGCGCCGGGTTGCATGCCGGCACTTGCAGAGTCGACGAGGGTGCCTGCCTTGACCTGCTTGCGGATGGTCCGGTAGACCTGCGCGGCGACCTTGGCGGGGATCTCGGCTTGATCCAGTGCGTAGGTCTTGCCGCTGATGTTCACCGTCACGGGATTGTCGCCGAAGTCAGACATCGACGTCTCCGAAGTGGGGTCTGCGACCAGCCGGACCGACTTCATAGCAGTGCCGGTCTCGACCAGGGGCGTTGTGGTGTCGATCTTCTGGCCGGTCTTGATGAGCACTGCGGAGACCTCGCTGGTGGCATTCGGCAGGTAGACCGTCCAGGTGGGGGAGAATGTGCCGCTGGGCTTCATCCCGTGGTCTTTTTGAAAAGCCTTGATCGCTCTGACTACGTTCTTGTCCGCCTTGGAGCACGACGCCCAGTAGTAATAGTGCTTGGCGGCGAGCAGCCGGCACAGGGATTCCACATCTCCGCCGGTCGCGCCCTTGCCGATTTCCCGATACAACGGAACACCTCCCACCTGTGCGTATACCGGCTCGCCGTTCACCTCGGCGAGCGCGGTGCCGGTAGTCAACGTGTCACCTTTGTGCGCCCAGACCTGCGTGACAGTCCCGTCGGCGGGGGAGAGCACGGGGGCACCGGACGTCAGCGTGACCTCCAGGCCGACCGGACGGGCAAAGTCCTGCGCGCGCTCACCGACGGTCGAGGTCGTCGGCTGGGTGGCAGCGAGCGCAGTGACTTCGTGCTGATCGGCCTGTGGCGCCAGCACGACGAAGGCTGCGATGGGCACGGCCCACAGTGCGACCAATGGGACGAAGAACAGCACACGGCGCAGTCGGCCGTGTCGGAGGTAGGTGGTCATGAGATCCTCGGTGCAAGT
>JAATES010000181.1 GCA_015655615.1 Actinomycetales bacterium | reverse complement strand
CCGGTGCGGCTTGTGGTGCGGGGTTGTACGGTGCCGGTGCCGGTGCGGCTTGTGGTGCGGGGTTGTACGGTGCCGGTGCCGGTGCGGCTTGTGGTGCGGGGTTGTACGGTGCCGGTGCCGGTGCGGCTTGTGGTGCGGGGTCGTATGGTGCGATCGGCTGCCCCGCCGGGATGCCGTACGGAGCTGGCGCCGCGGCACCCGCCCAGGCCGGAGCAGGCGGCCGCTGGGCCGCAAACCGAGCGCGGACCGACTTCGGCGCGAAAATCGCAAGGGCGACGACCGCCGGAAGGCCGAAGGCCAGTGCAAGGTGGCCGAAGGTCACCAGCAACTTCTTGTCGGACGAACCGCCCAGGTCGCCAAGGCCGCCATAGAGGCACCGGCTATCCGGTGCCACGATCAGGATCACGATTCCTAACACAAAGCTCGCGACGACCGCGATCAAGCCCAGCAGGCGTCCCTCTGGCGCCCCCTCCCAAAGCTGCCTACCCGCATAGGAGGCAGCTGCCGCGATCAGGAGTGCCAGGACCAGGGTCGAGACGGCCTTGCTGGTCGAGATCCCCGTCTCACCGAGGTCGAAGTCAATGCCGCCCAACGCCTCTTTGAGCTTCGAGATCTCCAACAACTCGAAGATCGCCGAGACGGCCGTGGCGACCGCGACGCCTGCGAGCAACCACAAAGAGGCAGCAGCCGCCCGCACCCAGACGAGGCCATCGTCCTCGGACCTGAGACGACGAGTGAAGGCAGGCGACGCGGCCACTGCGGCGATGGCTGGAAGCAAGAAGAATCCCAGGCCCACCCAGGTCGTCAGGGGCAGCAACCCGTTGACGCTGGGCGACACCGCCCGTGCCACCTCGGTCGTCAGGGGCAGCAACCCGTTGACGCTGGGCGACACCGCCCGTGCCACCTCGGTCGTCAGGGGCAGCAACCCGTTGACGCTGGGCGACACCGCCCGTGCCACCTCGGTGCGTGGCAGGAAGGACTCGTCGTCGATGCCGAAGAACGCGATGACCAGAAAGACAGTGCCGATGCTGAGGAGCACTCGGCGCCAGACCAACGACTGTTTGAGGATCACCAGCCCAGCCGGGACCACGAGGAACGCCGCGGTGAGCAGCACCGCCACAACGTTTGTCCACAGATAACGGCCCGGAATCCCCGCGACGGTGAGGTCCTTGATCACGAAGATGAGCGTGACGAGGTAACCGAGCGCGACCGCACCGAGCAGACCCAGGTAGACCTTATACCACAGATCGGATGCCGCTTTCCACGCGCCATCCGAATCCAGTTCGAAACCCCGTGGCTGAGCGATGAGGACCACGCCGGTCAGACCGAAAGCGACGGCCGAGCCGAATCTCACCGCATGGGACTCTCCAGCCGCCTGAATCACGACATGAATGAGGACGACCAGCACATAGGGCACTGCGATGCCCAGGCGGAGCAGGCGAGTCTGAGCAAGGGTCCAGGTGGCCGGGAAGGCTCCGGCACGAGCCAGGTAGGGAACGGCGACGGCGAATGCCGTCAGCAGCGTGACGAGCAGCACCTCGATGAGGTCTCGGTCACCCGAGGGCTGATCCGACCATCCGGAACCATTCCACGGCAGTGCCAAGGAGAGCAGGAGCAGGACGAAGGCAAGACCATCGCGCACGAGGTCGGCAACGGGCACACCCTTCAGCGGGTTGACGATAGGCCGAGCGACGGAGGGCGGGACAGGTGCATAGCCGCCCTGGGGCGACTGTCCGTACCCGGGGGGCGCATAGCCGCCCTGGGGCGGCTGCCCGTACGCGGGCGGGGGGTATCCACCCGGCGCGCCCTGGGGCGGCTGCCCGTACGCGGGCGTCGGCCCAGACTGGACCGGGGTGCCTTGATACGGCGGAGTGATGCCAGCCGACCCGGGGACTCCCGCCGATCCCGCAGCGGACTGCGGGGTCGGTACGGGCGGGGGCCCGTCGAACGGCGCTGGTTCTGGTTGCTGCGTGCTCATCGCTGGTTTCCTTATGTCTGAGTTCTTCAGGCCGAACTCTCATTGCTGGTCAGTCGGTCGATACGACTCTGCCATCTAGACACGCTCTGTGCCCACCATGGGATCGAGGATAGCCCCGAAGGACAAGAGCAAGAGCAGCCGGAAGCACCACCGCCGCAAGAATGTGGGCGATCGTCACCGTGGCGGTCACAGGAACCGCGCTCAGCACCGCCGACACGACCGGGCGGTCGACCACCTCCGCCCATGCCGCTCCCTTCACTTCCGGAGCCCACAGGCTCGTCGCCAGGCCAACGCACGCACTCACGGCGCCTGCAACGAATGCTGCTTGCCGAGCACCGGATGCTCGTTGCCTCACCCCCGTCGCAGCGTACGCACTGACGAGCACCGAGATTCCTCCGAAGAGCATCGTCGCGATCATCGGTCCGCTGCTGAGCCCCACTCGATCCAGCACTCCCACCCCGTGCAGATAGCGGGTTGATCGCTCCAGCATCCAGAACCCCTCGACCCGCTGCAGAGACACCGCCGCCGCGATCCGGACTACCGCAGTCAGCATGATGGTCAGGGAGACGCCGAGCTGGAGCCACAACAGACCCTGTGCCATCCGCACACGAGTCACTTCGGACCCGCCATTCGACGACCTGGGAACCACTCCGGGGGCGGCCACCGTGGCAGCGAGTACGGGCAGAGCGAACAATCCGACGGCCAGCCATGGTCCCAGTGGGACCGCCGCGCTGAACAGCGGAAGCAAGGCGTTCGGAGTGTCCGCTCCCGG
>JAATES010000079.1 GCA_015655615.1 Actinomycetales bacterium | reverse complement strand
GTGCGGCCCCAGGGCCTTCCCCACTCGAGCGGCAATTCCCCTTACGATTCTGACTCGTGACCGACGACGACTTCCCCACCCGGGCGAGCCTTCGCGCCCGCCGTCAGGCTGATCTCGAGGGGAGCGCCCCCGATGCCGCGCCCCTCCCGGCAGCCCCTGCAGCCCCGGTCGATCCCCCGGCGCCCGCACAGGACCGACCCGCCGTGACTGCCGCTCAGCCCGCTTCCGGAAAATCAGCGCCCGGCCATGCCCGAGGCCGCCGTTCACACCGGGTCATGCGCGGAGTCTCGCTCACCCTCGTCGGAGTCCTCGTCTTCGGCGGCACCGCTGCCGCGACCGTCTACCACCAGATGCGAGGCAACGTCACCACCGCCAACGTCGGCGACCTGCTCAAGAAGTCGAACCCGACTGCTGCGTTCACCCCGCCCAACGACCCCAATTCCGGGACGGCCCTGAACTACCTGCTGCTCGGCTCCGACCGGCGAGACGGGTCGGTCAACGACGGGGTCACCGGCATGCGCTCCGACACCACCATGATCCTGCATATCTCGGAGGACCGGTCCCGGATCGACGTGGTGTCGATCCCCCGGGACTCCATGCTGACCATTCCGTCCTGCAAGCTGACCAATGGCAAGTCCACGTCGGCCACGTTCGGGATGTTCAACGAGGCGTTCGCGTTCGGGGCCGATCAGGGCGGCGACCTGGAGTCGGCCATCGCCTGCACGTGGGCCACCGTCGAGGAGAATGCGGGCATCCATCTGGACGGCGCCGCCATGGTCGAGATGAAGGCGTTCTCCGCCGTGGTCAACGCACTGGGAGGGGTCTACATGTGCATCCCCGAGGAGACCATCTCCAAGGATGCGGGCAACCTCCACCTCCAGGCCGGGTGGCAGACGCTCAACGGCAAGGAGGCGCTCGGCTACGCCCGGGCCCGCAAGGGGACCGGGCAGAACTTCGACGGCTCGGACACGGCGCGCACCGGACGTCAGCAGCAGTTGCTGGCGGCGATCTTCAACCAGGTGCTCGGCGAGAAGTCGCTGTCCAGCGTGACCAAGCTCTACACGATGGTGGACGCGATCACGAAGTCCCTCACCGTGACCGAGACCCTCAGCGATACCAAGGACCTGGTCGGCCTCGCCTATTCGTTGCGCGGCATCCGCGCCGATGACGTCACCTTCATGACGATCCCCTACCAGGCCTACCCGCCCAACCCGGATGCCCGGATCGAGTGGTCCAGTGAGGCGGCCGTGGTCTGGAAGAACATCGACAAGGACAAGCCGATCGCGAAGTCCTCGAAGTCGTCCACGAGCACGTCGTCCAGCTCGGCCTCCACCAAGAGTTCCAGTTCCACGGGCGCGTCCGAGACCGAGACCAAGACTCCGGTGAGGGAAGCCTTCACCGCCGGTGACACCACAGCGGTGTGCACCACGCAGGAGTAGCCGGACCATGTCACCACGTACACCCGAGGGGGCCGGGCGGCCACGGCAGGTCCCGCCTAGCTTCGCACCCGCCAGCCAGCCACGACGCCGTCCCAGCGGCGAGGACGCGGCCGTCGTCTCCGGCGCGACGGCAGAACCACCCGAGACCCGGGTCATGCCCGCCGAATCAGCGGAGCCGGCGGCTTCCCGGTCGCCACGCCAGGCCCCGGCCGCCCCCGCCGCCCGAGTGCCGCCCCGCCTCACTCCCTCCACCCGGCCGCCCTCCGTAAGCAGCGTTCCTTCGTCAGGTTCAGTGCCGCCACCGAAGAGGCCTGCCCCTGCCGCCCCTGCCGGAGGAGGATCGGGAGCAGACGGCCCCGGCGCGCCCGGAGCCGGGCCACGCCCTCCTCGCCGCCGACGCCGTCGTCGCCGCCTCATACTGGGTCTTGCTGCCGTGTTGCTCATCGCCCTGATCGCCTGGCCGGTCGGCCTCGCCCTGTGGGCCAACGGCAAACTCCAGCATGTCGATGCCCTGAGCTCGCATGCGGACACGTCCGGCACCACGTACCTCATCGCAGGCTCCGACTCCCGGGCCGCCACCGATCCCGACTCGTCGGTCGTCGGCGCCCGGACCGACACCATCATGCTGCTGCACGTCCCCGAGCACGGCACGACCTCGCTGATCTCCATCCCGCGCGATACCTACGTCAAGATCCCGGGGCACAAGTCCGGGAAGATCAACTCGGCCTTCTCCTATGGCGGCGCCCCGCTGCTCGTCGAGACGGTCGAAACCCTCACCGACATGAAAGTCGACCACTACGTGGAGATCGGCTTCTCGGGGGTCAAGGACGTCGTCGATGCGGTGGGAGGGGTGCGTCTCTGCCTCGACTACGACGTCGACGATCCCAAATCGAAGCTCACGTGGAAGAAGGGCTGTCACACGGTCGGCGGCAAGAAGGCCCTGGCCTTCTCACGGATGCGGTACTCCGATCCCGAGGGGGACATCGGCCGGGCCAAGCGGCAACGCGAAGTGATCGCGGCGGTCAGCGGAAAGCTCAAGGACCGCAGCCTGCTGGTCAAGCCCAGCACCCAGGTCGCGCTGATCACGGCGGGGACGCAGGCGCTGGTCGTCGATGAGGACGCCGACATCCTCACAGTCGGCCGCCTGGCGCTCGCGTTCCGCAACGCCAACGGCAAGGACGGCGTCACCGGAACGCCGCCGATCAAGGACCTCGACTACCGGCCTGGTGGTGTGGGTTCCACCGTTCAGCTGGATCCCGAGACGACCCCGCAGTTCTTCGCGGATGTGCGCGACGGCAAGCTGCCACCCGGTGAGGTCAACGGGATGACGTCGGTGGCAGAGTAGCGCGCAGGGCGGCACCCTTCGCCTTCGCCTGGTCACTCAGCCCGTCCTGGAACTCCAGCATCCGCTGCTGCAAGGTCTGGGAGGCGGCATCTGTGCCCGCACCCAGAATGCGCACCGCGAGCAACCCCGCGTTCCGGGCCCCTCCGATCGAGACCGTGGCCACCGGCACTCCGGCAGGCATCTGCACGATCGACAGCAGGGAGTCCATCCCGTCGAGGTGGCGCAGTGGCACCGGGACGCCGATGACGGGAAGGGCGGTCACGGCGGCGAGCATCCCGGGAAGGTGCGCGGCGCCGCCTGCTCCGGCGATGAGCGCGCGCAGGCCGCGCCCCGCCGCCTCGCGGCCGTATGCAATCATCTCCGTGGGCATCCGGTGGGCCGAGACGACATCCACCTCGTAAGGCACCCCGAACTCCCCCAGGGCGTGCGCCGCGGCCTCCATGACCGGCCAGTCCGAGTCCGACCCCATGACGATGCCGACCACTGCAGCTGATGCGCTCATGCTCTCCTCTTTCACCGACTCCGCGTGGTCCCAGTGTGCTGCAACAGTGCTGCCGCAGCGACAGCGCGCGCCCGCACCTGGTGCAGGTCGGTCCCCGTGACGGTGACGTGCCCGAGCTTGCGGCCGGGGCGCACTGCCTTCCCGTAGAGATTCACCCGAGCCTCGGGGAAGGCCTCCAGGACCTCCGGGAGGCCGTCGGTGAGCTCGGAGTACTCCGAGCCGAGCACGTTGACCATCACCGTCCACGGCGCGCGGGCGCTCGTGTCGCCCAGCGGGAGGTCGAGCACGGCCCGTAGATGCTGCTCGAACTGGCTGGTGGCCGCCCCGTCGATGGTCCAGTGACCGGAATTGTGCGGCCGCATCGCGAGCTCGTTGACCAGGACCTGCGTCCCGCCATCCGCCGTCGGCACCTCGAACAGCTCCACGGCGAGCACACCGGTGACGTCCAGGCCCTCGGCGATCTCCACCGCGATGGCAGTGGCCCGGGCGGCCTCCGTCTCACCGAGGCCGGGGGCCGGTGCGATCACGACGGAACACACCCCGTCTGCCTGAACCGACTCGACCACGGGCCACGTCCGTATCTCGCCGCCGGGGCGACGCGCTACCAGGACCGCCAGCTCGCGGCTGAAGGCCACATTCTCCTCGGCCAGCAGCGGGGCACCGCCCGACGCCCCGGCGGCGATCCAGTCGGCGGCCTCTGCAGCGGAACGCACCACCCGCCC
>JAATES010000347.1 GCA_015655615.1 Actinomycetales bacterium | reverse complement strand
ACCGCCCAGTCCAACCGGCGTACCGGGGCCAGGTCCGGGTGCAGCTGCCCGGCCACCGGTGGCGGGAGCGGCTGCCCTGACGTCGGGGATTCGAGGCGAGCCGAACCGCGAGGGGCATCGCCAGCGGCCGGAGTCCCGGCTCCCGCACCTCCCCGAAACCGACCGAGATCACCGCGCGCCGCACCCGCCGCGCCGGGACGGTCAGCCACTCGGACCCCGGGCGTGCCCCTGCCTGTGAAGGCTTGACCGCGCAACGGGCCGGAAGATCCCGCCCTCGCACGGCTGGCAGAGCCTGCGGCGGGTGACACCGCCGGGTGCCGGGTTCCGGGTGCCGCGGACGAGGCGGGACCGAGCGCCGAATGGAGCTCGAACCCCGCGATCCCCAACGGGCGGGAGGTGCTCAGCCTGCGCCGGAGGGGGGCGAAACCGCGTGGCCGGGTCGCGACGGCCCGGACGTGGCCGGCGCCTGGCAACCGGGGAGCCTGGCCCCGTGATGACACCGGCGACGACGATCCGGCCCCCTCCCGCACCAGGCTCGCCCCGGTCGCCTGCCGCGACGGCACCGCCGCGGAGTCGCCACCCGGTGCAGACCCGGCCTGTGTCACCGGAGGGCTGGAATGCTGAGCGGCCGGGCTGGACGGCACCGGAGGGCTGGACGGCACCGGCGAGTCGAGTGGCACGGCCGCGCCCGACCGCTCCGCCGACAACAGTGTCGGGACAGTCGCCGCCGCTGCCACCACCGAGGCCTGCGAGAGGCTCGCGGCCGGTGCGGGTGCTGGCAATGCCCCGGGGGACACGGACGCCCCGTGCGGACGGGAAGACGCGGCTCCCGTCCGCGCCGGGTGGGCGCGCGACTGGTGTCGAGGCGGGCTGACGACCGGCGGCGCGGTGCGCGGTGCGCGAGACGCCACTGGCGCAGCGCCGAGCGCGGCACGTGCTGCAGGCACACCGCTGGGGTTCACCGAGCCGATGGCTCCGTCGTGAGGACGCCGGGTGGCACTGGCAAGCAGGCGGTGCGCCACCAGGACCGCAGGTCCGGGGTCCGGCATCGGGGGAGTAGCAGCCGTGCCGATCAGGCTGGCGCGGGCAGCGCCGCCGGGCTCGGGCACCCCGGTGCGGGATGCGCCGGCCACCGCCAAGGCCTCCTGCGCCGCAGAGCGGCGGGCAGCCAGCCTGCCCGCCGTCAGCGGAGTCGGCCCTGGAACGGCTCCGGATCCGGGTGGACGTCCCGGTCGCGGTGCGGATGGCGAATCGGTCGGCGAACCGGACGGGACACCGGGCTGCGGGGTATCCCGGCGGTGCGGCGGACTGGACTGCGCCAGGGTGGGCGGCACCGTCGAGGTGGACCGGGGAGCCTGGCGGGCGCCGCTGACCGGCGCCGACGATGCGTGACCAGCTCCCCCCGCCTTCCCCGGCTCGGGTGCCTGTCGCACTCGACGGGCACCGACATCGGCGCCCGTCGTCAGCTTTCCGATCGCGGCGACCTCAGCGGGCAGCCGCATGGGGACGACCTTCGGCACCGTGGTCGCCCAGGAGCCCTGAGGTCGTGCCTCCGACTGCGCCGACAAGGCGCGCACCACTCGTGGCAGACCACGGGTGGCGCGATCGACCTCGTGCGCCGTCGGAGCGTCCTGGTCTGGGGTGAACACCGTCGACTCGGACCACCACCGCGGTGGTCGCACCCCACTGACGTCAACAGAAGCCCCTCCCATAGGGCGCGGCCCGGCGAGTGACCGCCGGATCGCCACCGGCCGGCCCCACCCCGTCGCGAATCTCCGTGCCGACAGCGCGAGTGAGCCGATCAGCGCCGGTCGCTGCCGACCCACCGCGGGCCCAGGCCGGCGCCACCGCCGTGCGATCTCGGCAGCGAACGGCGAAGGCTCCTCATCAGACGGCCCCGCCGGGGGCGCACCAGAGGACACCGCACTCATGGTTTCCTCGATCTGAAGCCCTGGTGGGAGATCTCGAGCGATTCCTCGAGTGTCCCTTCGGCATCGACGCTCAGCTGCGGTCCCGACCACCGCACCGCAAAGGCGGAATCGAAGGACCAGGTACGCAGCCGTGTGCCGACCGAGTCCACCACGGTCACCGCTCCCGTGGCCCGTTTCAACGTGTTGTCGTTCGCCGCGAAGCCCTCGCCCGAGGACTTGTTGACCCATTCGAAGAAGGCATCCGACTCCACCAGGCCCCGTTTGAGCACGAGGTTGGGCCAGCTCATGCGCCCCGGGAAGTGATGGACGAAGCCGTTCTGGCCGCCTTCGGCGAAGTCCTCGACCTCGACGCTCAGCTCCAGCCCGCTGACCTCCCGGAACATCCCGATGACCACGCCGTCCACCTCGAAGAGGAACTGCGAGGCGGGACTCGGCTCGCCGCCCAGATAATCGAGTTCAGCCACTGCTGCGCACCGCCTCCCATGCTCTCTCGTTCATTGCGGATACCGCACGGACCATGCGCACACGATCAAGATGTTCCAGGTCCAGCAAATCGGACAATGGCCAATGCACGTGATAGGCCAGATAGGCGATCTCCTGCCACAGGGCGTCGATCGGGTATCGCAACATAGTCGTCAGCGGCTCTCGCTGGGGATTTCCTCGATCGACGAGCGGCCCGGGCGCGAAGCACCCGTCGTGGCCGGGGTCCGTTGCGTGGTGGCCTCGTCCTCGGCCGCCACGGCGGTCGCCCATTGCTCCGGCCCGCCGGTGGCGACCGGCTGTGCAGCGTCCTCAGGAACTGCCGGTCCGGACCCGGGGTCCGGCACCGCTGCGCGCGACACCGTGGACGACGAGACCAGGTCCGCCGATTCGCCCGTGACGAGCGCCTCGTACTCGGCCTGGGTGCCGAAGTTGATCACGCCGTAGAAGTCCTGCAGGTAGGCCAGATCGGCAGCGAACAGGTTCTCGATCTCGCGGACCGTGACCAGCTCTAGGCTTCCGAGCGTCGAGACGACCCGAGCGAGCACCACCACCGTGAGCCGCGGATCCTCCGGGCCCGCGATGGTGGGGTCTCGCAACGGCTCGAGCTCATCCCTGGCGGTCGCAAGGCGCATGACGCCCTTGCGGTGCACCGCGCCCTGCTCGTCGACGAATCCGCGGGGAAGGGTGAACTCGTAGGTTGTCTGAAGACTCACTTGACCCTCTCCAGGCGCTCGATCGCGATGGTGATGGACTCCTTCACGACCTCGTTCGAGTCCACCGAGAGCTGGTCGGTCGAGATCTTGGTGGGCCAGCCGCTGAAGAAGTTGAAGCGTGCGACCTCGCCGTGGGCGGAGTCGAACAGCACGATCGACCCGTTCTTGCGCTTGGCCGCGCGGTCCGTGGCCACCAGCCCGCCGGAACGGATGTCGGAGAACCACTTCCACAGGTTGTCGTTGCCGATGTCGAGCGGGGCGACACGGGTCAACTGCAGGTCAGGCGACTCGACACTCTGACCGAGGGCCTTGACCTGCTGCTTCTGGCCTCCCTTGCCGACCTGGGTGACCTTGGCGACGCCCACCTCGACATCGAGACCGGAGACGGAGATGAGCTGGGAGATGACTTCGCCGTCGACTTCGAGGAAGAAGTTCTGGGCGATGATCGGATCGGTGGTGAACAGTCCGGCGGACATAGAAGACTCCTTGGCAACGTGGGGGGACGATCAACCGCTCAGGATGCGGTCTGCTTGTTCTGGCTGATCCGGAAGATGACGAACTCTGCAGGCTTGACGGGCGCGAGGCCGACCTCGACCACGAGCTTGCCCTCGTCGATGGACTGGGGGGTGTTCGTCGTCGCGTCGCAGCGAACGAAGAATGCCTGGTCCGCAGACGAGCCGAACAACGCACCGGACTGCCACAGGCCGTGAAGGTACCCCGTCAGGGTCCGGGTGACGCCCTCCCACAGTGCGACGTTGTTGGGCTCGAACACGGCCCACTGCGTGCCCTCGAGGACGGTCGCCTCCACCATGTTGAACAGCCGGCGCACGTTCAGGTACTGCCAGTCGGTGTCGGAGGACAAGGTGCGAGCGCCCCAGATGCGGATGCCGCGCGCACCGAACGGACGGATCGCATTGATGCCCAGGGGGTTCAGGATGCCCTGCTCGGTCTGCGTGATTCCCCGCTCGACGTCGAGCACGCCACGGATGGTGTCGTTGGCCGGGGCCTTCCACACGCCGCGCGTCTCGTCGGTCCGGGCCCACACGCCGGCGATGTGGCCCGACGGCGGGATGAGCACCTCGGCATCGGCGCCCTGACCGATCGGGTTCTCGACCTTGATCCAGGGGTAGTAGAGGGCGGCGAAGGCAGAGTCGTACTGCGCGACGCCGACACGCCACTCCTTGATCTGCTGGGGCGACATTCCGGGAGGGGCGTCGAGCAGCGCGATCCGGTTGGAGTGCAGTTCGCAGTGCGCGATCAAACTGGTCTGTACCGCCTTCCACAGGCCCAGGTCGAAACTGCCGTCTGCCTTGGTCGCCGCCGTGATCAAGTCCGGCACCGTCACGATGGTGACGTCCTCGGCGATGGCCAGGCCCGCGATGCCCGAGCGCGACGACTCCGAGCCGGCGAACTTCCGGCCGTTGACCGGAACCGGGACCGGGGCGGCCTTGGCCAGGCCGTAGGCGCCCGGCTTGAGCAGTTCGAGCTGTGAGGACAAGTCGACGTCGGCGGCCACCTCCACCTCGATCTTGATCTTGGTGGAGGTCTCGTTGACCACCTTGGTGGCGTCCCGCTTGCCACCGAACGTCAGATCGGGGAAGGACTCGATGACGATGTCCCCCTCCAGCACCGACAGCGTGAAGGGCGCGGGTCCCTCGGCGTCGTCCTCGACCTCGGCGGACTCGATCAGGATCGTCAGATCCGAATCCGGCTCGATGGACTCGACCTTGATCGGCGAGCCCAGCGACCGGTCCGCCGCCGGAAGCTCTCCGCGAGCGGGCTCACCGGCGGGCTCCGAGTTGGGGATCCGCACGATGTGCGCCTGGGTTCCCCCGTTGAGGAAGTAGCCGTAGACCGACAACGGCAGGATGGCGCCCTCGACGAAACTGCCGTAGAGCTTCTCGAACTGCGGCCAGCTGGTCACCAGACGCGGGGCGAGGCCGTGCGGATCGTTGGGGTCGTCAGTGGGCGCCTTCTCGGTGAAGCCGACGAAGGCTGCCACGGCGGTCGGCGCGGACGTCAGGACCTTCTGGGACGAAGGTACCTCTTCGACATATACGCCTGGTGCGGTGTAAGTGGGCACTAGTCATCCTCTTCTCTGGGTAGGAGCGCGCCATGGCACGACCTCGGCAGCGCAAACCCGCAGGTCGACCGCCCATTTCCGCCTCGACCGTAGATCCGTACCGCCCCGGCCGACATCGGTAATCAGTACCGAGGTTTCGCTGGGATCGTTGTTCTGGCAAGATGGGACCTAGGTCACGCTTTCCTCATTGGCCCCGCCTCATGTCACACCGCCTGCTCTCCCCCCGGCCTCAGGCCCACTCGACTTCCTGTGACACCGTCACCGACGTGAATCGACTTGCCCCATGACGACACTCGACGAAAGACCTGCCTCAGCCACGGTCGGCTCGTCGTCGGCGTCCCACCGCGATCAGCGGCCGGTCAACGGGCAGGCAACGACCCTGGCCGTTCCCCGGGAGGTCGAGTCCGGCCACCTCCTGGAGATGCTGTCCAGCGGCCGCGGGGCGTTGGTCGTCGGTGCCGCAGGTTCCGGGAAGACCCACCTGGTCAGCCAGGTGCTCACCACGCTGACATCTGCCGACCCGTCGATCCGCGTCGTCACGCTGCACGCCGATGAGCCCGACTACGACCTGCTCGGCGCGCTGGAACCGATCCTCATGCAGCAGAAGCCGGGCACTCTCGATCCCGCCCGGTGGATCTCGCAATCACTGCGGGCGCGCTATGACGGCCATCGGGTCCTCCTGCGCGTCGAAGACGGCCAGTTGCTCAATCGGACGAGCCAGCAGGCACTGTCATGGCTGATCCGGCAGGGCGAGGTCACGGTGGTCGCCACGCTGCGGACCTCTGCGGCGGGGCAGTCCCCCTGGCTGGGCCTGTGGAAGAACAACTCTCTGGGCCGGGTGGACCTCTCCGAGTTCACGCGGGCCGAGCTGCAGGCCTACCTGGACGCACGGCTCGGCGGCACCGTGACGGCCGACACCATGTGGCGGATCTGGAATCAGACCAGCGGAAACCCGTTTCACTCGACGAAGCTGATCGAAGACCAGGTGCGCCAGGGGGCGTTCATCGAGTCGGATGGCGTGTGGATCTGGGATGGTCATTCCAGCCCCGATCCGCAGCTGCACGACATCGTGGCCAACGACCTGGAGCGGCTCTCGTCAGACGGGCGAATGCTACTGGAGGCCCTGGCTCTGATCGGCCCGCTTCCGGTGCAGGTGCTCCACGACCTGGCGCCTGGCGACTCCGTGGCCGAGCTCGACCGCCGGGGCCTGCTGACCACCACCTCGCGCACGGCGCGTGACGGCAGCGATGAACTCGTCACCGCCGTCATGCACCAGTTGTACGCCGACGCGGTGCGAACCCGGGTCTCGTCCGAGCGCAGCAGCGAGATCCTGCGCGCGGTCTCCAAGCATGTGAACACCTCACGCAGCACGCCCGCCCTCAAACTGCGCTATATCGAGATCGCCCTGGAATGCGGCATCGACGTCCAGCTCGCCAAGGTGGT
>JAATES010000355.1 GCA_015655615.1 Actinomycetales bacterium | reverse complement strand
CGTGCCCGCCACCCGCTGGATGGCGCGTGAGACGGTGAGGGATACGCGATGGCCGTTCTGCAGGATCACCACGAGGGTCAGCACCACCCAGTAGTACCGGTGGACCCCGAGTGGCAGGCAGAGCACGGAGGCAAGGAGGACTGACAGGGCGATGCGCCCGATGATGATGCGGGAGGGCGCGTCGAAGTCCAGTGCCACCGGCACGGGAGGACCGGCGATGGAATCCTCGCGCGCCCTGGTACGGGGGAGGGCCAGGGGGAGGATCACGATCAGGTAGGCGATTCCCATTCCCAGGGCCATCGTTCCCAGGACCTGCCAGCCGGAGAGCCCGCGGCCGCCATGCACGGGCGAGGCCACCAGCTGACCGCTTACTCCGCTGATGAGGATGAAGAAGACCGCTCCGGGCGGCCCCAGCCGCAGCCCGAACCCCACGCTAGACACGACGACGACCGCCAGCCCGAGTGCCCAGGGGGCGAGAGCCGGGTACGGTGCCGTGACGACACCCAGTGCGGCGCCTGCCAGCAGGGTCATCGCGATCAGGGGAAGCCAGCGCGCGCGATCTCGGACGGGGCGATAGGGCAGATAGAGAGCCAGGAAGCCGCCGGAGGAGGCCATCAGGCCGAGGTCAGGGCGTCCCGCCAGTGTCAGGATGACGATCGGCAGCGCGATCGCGACCCCTGCATTGGCCGCCACCCTGAGGCGGGCGGGGCTTTCGCGCAGGGTGACCAGCCCCCTGCCCAGCTCACGGACATGGCGTCCTAGCGGAGCGCGTCTCTGATCGACCATGATCACACCATTGTGCCTGACCATGGGTGGGTGCCTCGCACCGCCAGGGAGTGCCGGTGGGAGGCACGTCCCCTCTCGCGTGTGCCTCGGGGCGAGAGGGGACGTGCCAGAAGACCGCGGTCAGTGCACTACCCGGAAGGTGGCCTTCTGTGAGTCGCCCGCGATGCCAGTGGCAGCCTGATAGGTGGCCTTGATCGTGTATCGGCCCCGTACCTTGGGTTTGACCTTCAGGGTCGCTTTGCCGTTCTTGACCTTGACGGTGCGAACGATCTTCTTGGAGCCCTTGGCCTTGACGGCGATCTTCACCCGTCCGGTGATGCCGGACAGGCCCTTGGCCTTGACTGTCACCTGGATGCGAAGCGACTTTCCGGAGGCCAGGCGCTTCTTCGAGGCCTTCACTGTGACGGTGCTGGCGGCTCGGCGGATCGCGGTGGTCGCAGCCGAGGTGGCGACCCCGGAGGGTAGCCCGGTGCGGGCCGCGGTCACGCGCACGCTGACCCGGTGGCCTGCGTCCGCACGTGGTGACCGGTAGGTGCGGGCGGTGGCGCCCGCGACCGCCTTGCCGTCACGCAGCCATTGGTAGCTGAAAGTCAGACCGGTGGTGCTCCACGTTCCCGGGACGGCAGTGAGCGTCCGGCCCACCTGAGCGGTCCCGGTGACGGACGGTGCACGGGTCGGGTGGGGCGCGGTGATCCCGGGCTGAGTGGGGCCGTTGGGGTCTGTTGCCGCAGTGATGTGGAACGCGGCCGGTACGGAAGGCTCGGACGAGCCTTCCGCGCTGATGGCCGTGACAATCACGGTGTAGTCGCCAGCCGTCAACCCGGAGAACGTGCCGGAGAGGGTCGCAGCGTCCGTCTCTCTCTGCTGAGTGACTCCGGCGGGACCCGTGACCGTGAGCCGGTAACCGCTGATCGGAGATCCGCCATCTCGGGGCGCGGTCAACGACACCACGGCAGTGCCTGCCGCCGGTGAGGTGACCACCGGGGTGGACACCTGCTCGGGAACGGTGGCCGGGGCGCTGACCCCGGATCCCTGCAACCCGTTGACCTGGATGTCGGAGGGGCGTTTCTTCGGATCCTGCGTTCCCGAGCCCGAGGAGTACCAGTAGGAGTCCAGACCGGTCTTGATCTGGAAGTCAACGAATTGCTGCGGCCAGGATCCCGCGTTGTCGCCCTCCGTGACCTGCGGTGTGGCCCCCTGAGTGTCGACCACGACCCCCAGGTAGTCGGGGCTCAGGGTGAGCACCCCTGTGGATGACAGCCGGACGTCGCTGAAGGTGGCGACGATCTGGTCCGCTACCGGTTCCAACGGGACCTTGACGGTCGGGTTGTCCATCGAGGAGCCGAAGCCCGACAGATCGGCCTTCAGTGTTCCTGTGCCGGTCGCATCCCAGGTGAGTGTCGGGTCAGTGAGGGTGAACGGGACCAGCCCGCCGTAGAAGTTGATGGAGAACGACCCGCTCCAGCTGATACGGCCCCCGCCGTCCTGGGGCTGGACCGTACCGTTGTTGAGTCGCACGAACTGCTGTCCGGCGCCGGCATTGGACCGGGCACGCTGTCCATAGGTCTGCACCGACTCTGTTCCGGTGGCTGCGTCCCGGTACCCGATGACCACGTCTCCGTCGGCGTTCTTGTAGGTGGCCTGGCTACCCTCTGACACCCCAGCGGACAGGTAGTTCGGGTAGTAGGCGGGTGACCGCTCCTGAAGGGTCTTGTTGACTGACCAGCTGAGCGACACTCCATGCGCCGAGACGTCGGCGTCGGGGTTGTCATAGTTGCCCGTGGCGTCCTCGACGGTCAGCGTGGCGGCCTGCGAGTACGTGGTGCCGCCGTTGTTGCGCGCGCGCAGGCGGTACTGCCATCCGTTGTTCTCCGCTGACCCGGCGACCTGGTACGAGGCGCTCGTCGCGCCGAGGATCGTCTTCCAGGTATCGCCGCCGTCCGGCGAGTACTGCCACTGGTACTCGATCGCTGCGGAGCCGGTGGCCGCGGTGGTGAAGGTGGCGCTGTAGCCGTTGGTCACCGTGGCGTCGGTCGGTTGGGTGGTGAAGGACGGGGCGACCCAGGTCTCGGGGACGAGGGTGCCGCCGTCGAAGTAGAGCGGGATGTACTGGGTGCGGTACTGCTCGGTGGTCTTGCTCAGCTTGTTGTTCGCCGGCCACAGGTGGAAGACGGAGGCGGCGACCGTCGCGGCGTCGGGGCGCTCGTCGGGGTTGAGGTACTCACCGTCGGCGTCGGCGACGTCACCGTTGACGGCGAGGTAGCACTGGGTGACCAGGCAGTCGACGGTCTGGCCGTCGCGGACCAGGGTGCTGTGCACGGTGTAGGTGCCGTGCCCGAAATTCCGCTGGGCGTCCTTGTTGCTCGCCGCGGTCCACGGCAGGATGCCCAGCCGGGACTCGAAGAAGACGTCGGTGGTGCCGGCCCCCGCGGCGCTCTGCGTGACGTAGGTGCCGGGCCAGTAGGTCATGTTCGAGGCCGACGCCTGCACGAAGCTGTCGACGGTGAGCGTGTCGCCGTCGTGCAGGCCGGTGTTGGCGGACACCTTGAGGTAGGAGCCGGCGAAGTACAGCGGGTACTTCACGCCGTCGGGCTCGTCGGAGGTCGTCACGGTGAGCGTGGCGAGGTCGCTGAAGACGTAGCCGAGCCGGTTGTGGACCTGCACGCGGAAGCGCACGCCGTCGTCGACGGCGAGGCCCGCCGTCGTGTACGTGGCGTCTGTCGCGCCCGCGATCTTCGTTTGGCTCCCGGAACCGTCGACCTGGTACCACTGGTAGGTGGGGGCGGGGCTCCCGCTCGCCGCGACGGTGAAGGTGACCTCGCCGCCCTCGGCGGCGGTGGCGTCAGCGGGCTGGGTGGTGATCGCGGCGGGCTCGTAGCGGGTGAGGGTCTCGGCGCCGCCCGCGAAGGTGATCGGGGTGAACGGGATCAGGTTCGTGCCGTCGTCACCGAGACCAGGGTTGCCGAGGTACGGGTGCCCTTCAGTGGCGCCCTGGGTGCCGATGGCGAGGTAGAGCTGCTGCTGGGCGCCGTCGTAGGTGGTGCCGGTGCCCAGCTCGGTGAGCACCCGGCTGATCGTGAAGGTCTGGTCGACGCGCCACCACCCGGTGCCGAGGGCTGGGTCAAGGGCGCCGAGGTCGAGCACCTTGTCGGCCGTCTCCTTCGCAAGCTCGCTTTGGTCGAGGACCTTCGGCAGATATTCCCCGATCACCTCGCCGAGCCTGAGCTGGAGGGTCGCACTCGTCCGGTACTGCCCGGTCACGTGGATCTGCTCGCCGTCCGTCAGCCCTTCGGTCTTGGAGAAGGTGAGCGAGGCCCCCTCCCCGAAACCTGGCAGTGCGATGGTCACGGCGGAGCCGGTGTCGTCGGCCGCGTGGGCGGGTCCGGCGGTCGCAGCGGCGAGGCCGAGCGCGAGCACGGCCGAGGTCAGTGCCGCGAACCAGCGGCGAGGCAAGAGGGGACGCATGGTGTCTTCCTGGTCGAGGGGTGGTGGATATGCGTGAGGGTGCGGTGACGTGCGGCACGTCACCGCACCCTCACGCAGCCGTCAGTGCGGCGGGAGAATTGTCTCTTCGTCCTCCGCACCGGCGACCGTGATGCCGTGGGCGCCGATGGTGAAGGCCGCGAAGTGCCGGCCGGTGCCCGCGGTCGCGGGCAGCAGGCTCGGGTCCACCTTCACCGAGAAGGTGCCGTTCGGGCGGATCTGGGCGGTGATGCCTGACTGCGGATCCGGCCCG
>JAATES010000349.1 GCA_015655615.1 Actinomycetales bacterium | reverse complement strand
CGGTCACATCCTGCGTCCGGTCGACCGGGAACCGGGCCTCTACCGAGGCGCCATCTCGCTCGCACGCGAACGCCTGGCCGACGAGGTCATGGTCCTGGTCAAGGAGAGCCGCGTCGCCGCCTCACTGAGGTTCGTGCCGTTGCCCGTGCTGTGACGATCCCCATGGCATGGAAGGTGGGCCACGGGGAAGACGTGTCGCTGGCCGAGCGGGTGGCACGCAGGACGTGCACAATGAGGTAGGGAGAGGGGAGACGCGATGATCCTCAGCGATGTGGAGGTCACCACGCTTCAGGGCGCGAAGACGACCTTCGGGCAGTTGACAGGAGGCAAGGTGGCGCTCGTCGTCAACGTCGCCTCGCGATGCGGACTGGCGCCTCAATATGAGCAGCTCGAGGAACTGCAGCGGACCTACGCGGACAGGGGCTTCACGGTGGTCGGCGTGCCGAGCAACCAGTTCCTGCAGGAGCTGGGGTCCGCGAAGGCGATTGCCGACTACTGCTCCGCGACCTGGGGGGTGAGCTTTCCCATGACGGAGAAGGTCAAGGTCAACGGGCGCCATGCCCACCCGCTGTACCAGGAGCTGACCAAGGCGCCGGACGCAGCCGGCAAGGCGGGGAAGGTGCAGTGGAACTTCGAGAAGTTCCTCGTGCACCCCGATGGACGCGTCAAGCGGTTCCGCCCAAAGGTCGTTCCCGATGCCCCCGAGATCGTGCAGTCGATCGAGGAGTGGACGGCCTAGCGCGAGGCCGCGTGGCATCTGGCAGGCGACGACTGTGATCGATGAGTCTGGGCGGGGAGGTGGCGATGGCAGAGGTCTGGTCGCCGGGATCTTTCTCGTGTGCCTGCTGGCCGGGTGCCAGCCCTCCACCGCCGCGCCGAGCGGCAGCGGGGCGACGCCGCCCGCCGCGTCCCCCACCAGGGAGATAGTGCCGCCGCCCTCGACGGGGAGGTTCGATTACCAGTTGGGCGGGGCCTATGCGCCGACCGCAGGACTGGATGTGGTGGTGCGCGACGTGACGGCCAGTCCGCTTCAGGGCGTCTACAACGTGTGCTATGTCAACGGCTTTCAGACCCAGCCCGGAGACGAGCTTGCGTGGCAGGGCGAGAACGAGAGCCTCTTGCTCCACGATGATCGAGGCAGATTGGTGGTCGACCCGGACTGGCCCGACGAGCACATTCTGGACCCGTCCGGCAGGGAGCAACGGGAACGAATCCTCAGCCTGGTCGGGCCGGTGATCGTGCAGTGTGCTGACAAGGGATTCGACGCGGTGGAGATCGACAACATCGACACTTCGTCCCGGTTCGACGACCGGACCTCCGGGTTCATCGATCCGGCGGGTTCCAGGGACCTCGCCACGCTGTACGTGGAATTGGCTCATGCACACGGACTGGCGATCGGACAGAAGAACGCGGCAGAACTCGCCGAGACCGGGCGACGTGACCTCGGATTCGACTTCGCCATCACAGAGGAGTGTGCGGCCTATGACGAGTGCGCGGCCTTCACGTCCGTCTACGGAGAGAATGTTCTGCAGATCGAGTACGTCGACAATCTCCCGGTTCCGTTCGCAACTGTCTGCGCTGCTGACGAGCGCGCGCCGCTGACCATTCTTCGCGACCGCGACCTGGTGCCACCAGGTTCTGACGGCTATGTGTACGAGCAATGCCCACCGAAGCCCTAGCCGCTCGTTGCCATCGGAGCCGAGGGTGGGCGCTAAGTGTCACTCGATGTGCACCATCGGCTTGGTGAGGTCGCGGGGCCTATCCCGCGTCAGGCACAGCGCGGTCTCGAGCTCGTCCAGGCCATGGAACCGGTGGGTGACCAGGCGTCCCGGAGTCACCCGGCCGGACCGGATTAGGTTGAGCATCCGTTCGATGCGCACCCGGCGGCCTTCGCAGAGCTCGCCGCGGATGGTCCTGCCCACCATTGCGAGTCCCCAGGCGAGCGCTGGTATGGGCAGGGTGTCGACCCCTGCGAAGTAGTTGATGTTGGCGATCCGCCCGCCGCCGAACCGGGTCATGGCGATGGACTGGGCGAAGGTGCGGGCGTCGCCGCCTGCGACCTGACTTTGTTCAGGTTGGCCCGAGTCTGAGGGTTGCGGGGCTGTGACCTGGGCGTATGTTCTGGGTGTGGGGTGGATTCACGCACCAAGGGGTGGTCTGTAGGCTTGGTTGATGGCGTTCATTCGGCGGGTTTGTACGCCTTCGGGGGCGACGGGGGTCCAGATCGCTGAGTATGTGGGTGATCGGCGCCAACGGATCGTGGCGTATGTGGGATCGGCACGCACCGAGGCTGAACTCGGGGTCGTGATGGAACGCGCTCGGGCGCTCTTGGAAGAGTATGAACATCCTGGTCAGGATGGTTTCGATCTCGGGGACCAGTCCAGGGTCGCGGTCGGTCTCGTGGGCGGGGTCGGGGACAGTGGGGTCCTTGATCTTGGGAGCGATGAGGGTCGTTCGGTCCCAGTGCCGGTGACGAAGGCGAAGGGGTCGGGGCGGGTTGTTGCCACAGCCTCGCAGGTGGTCTTCGATGTGTTGGCCGGTGTGTATGACGAGCTCGGTTTCGGCCGGTTGGCTGATCCGGTCTTTCGTGATCTGGTGAACGCGCGGATCGTCGAGCCGACCAGCCTGCTTGACGTGTCCCGGGTCTTGGCCCAGATGGGTCGTGACCCGGCTAGCTACACCACGATGCGTCGCACGTTGGCTCGGTGCTGCGCCAGTGACTACCGTGGTCAGATCGCCCGGTTGTGCTTCGCGTATGCGCAGGCCACGGGCGATATCAGCCTCGTTCTTTACGATGTCACAACCTTGTATTTCGAGGCTGAGAAAGAAGACAGCCTGCGCAAGGTCGGGTTCAGCAAAGAACGGCGCGTCGACCCGCAGATCGTCGTTGAGTTGCTGGTCGATCGGCAAGGGTTTCCCCTCGAGATCGCCTGCTTCGAGGGAAACAAGGCTGAGCGCCTGACGATCGTG
>JAATES010000168.1 GCA_015655615.1 Actinomycetales bacterium | reverse complement strand
CCCACACCTCACCTCGAGGACGGCCCCGTGAAGCGGCCGCGACGCCGGGCGACACGCAGTGTCGCGGCACCGGAGGCGGTCGCTGGCACGCCAGAGGCAGGGGAGCCCGCATCCAAGAGGGCATCTGTCGCGTCGGTCCCCGGGGAGCCGTCAGCCCCTGCCCAGCAGTCGGCCGCGGAGACGACTCCGGCGCCGAAGGCGGCCGCCCCTGCGAAGGCCCGACGTGCGGCCCGACGTCAGACGGAAGGGGGCCAGGAGGCGGAGGCCACCGCTGCCCTGGACGTCCTCGGCGAGCTGGGCGCGGGGGAGAAGCCGGCGACCGAAGCCGCCACGGCTCCCCGGGCACGGCGAGCCTCGCGAGCGAGCGGCAAGGCTCCGGCGGCGAAGGCATCCGCGGCCAGCGGGAAGGCATCGAGTGCCGAGGGTTCCGCGGATGTGGAGTCCGCACTGAACGCACTTCTGGATGTCGTCGTCGCAGAACGGTCGGGGGGTGCGGACTCGGGGCCCGCCAAGGCGTCTCAGGCACCACGATCACGGCGTTCCCGCACCGCCAGGTCTGAGGCCCCTGCCACGGACGCGGCGGCTGACTCCGTGACCGTGGCTGAGCCCGCCACGGCTCCGGTAGCGGTCGCAGTGGCGCCGGAATCCGAGAACGCGCCTGTCGTCGAGGAATCGAAGCCGGTGGCGACCAGTCGGCGCTCAGGCGGGCGCCGGAAGCCCGCAGAGCAGCAGGGGGACCGCCAGCAAGCGTCCGAGGCGCCAGAAGCCGGTCAGGCGACTGCCACCCGTTCCGAGTACTCGGCGACCGAGGACCTCGCCGCTGCACTGGAGGCCGCCACGAAGCCGCGACGGAACTCCCGGCGCCGCAAGGTCGAGACCCCGGCTGAGCCCGTATTCGCCGCGCCCTTCGTGGTGGCGCCTGTGGCCGAGTCCGTGGTCGCCGAGCCTGTGGTCGCTGAGTCGCAGCGGTCCGTGGCGGCAGCGTCCGCGCCGGAGCCCGCTGCCGCACCGTCAGATGCTGCCGCAGCGTCAGATGCCGCCGCACCGTCAGATGCTGCTGCGGCAGCACCCGCCGCGGGGCGGCGCAATCGCCGGAGCACGCGCACGGTCCTGTTCGCCGAGCCCCAGCTGGGCGGAGACGACGGCGAGACGGTGCCGGCCCCGGATGCCGCAGCGGCCGCCACGACACCCCGGCCGAAGGTCAGCGCCGAGCCTGACGCAGCGGATGCTGCGCTCGGGCGTCAACCGCGGCGGACCCGCCGGAACGCGAAGAGCTCCCATGCGCCAAGCGAGGACGCTGCCAGTCCTGAGGCACCTGTTGCGAGTGCCGGGGCGCAAGCGGCAGCATCTTCTGACGCCCCGGCAGCGCCGGCTCGGCTGGCCTCGACCGCCGTGCTGTTCCAGGCTCCCGATGTGCCGGTGCGAGCCAAACGTCGCCGGGCGACCTCTCCGTCCGGGTCTCCCGATGAGGTCCGTGCTCGGCTGCAGCCCGACGAGGCCGCGCCGGACGAGGACCGCTCTGCATCGCCGGCTTCCAGGACTGCAGCCGGTATCGATCTGACCGAGGAGCTGTCCGCCCTGGTGGAGGAGGCGCCCGAGGCAGTCATCGAACTCGACGAGGACGGCAACGAGGTGGTCGTCGAGGCCGAGCCCGCTGAGGATGCCGATGTCGACGACGAGGACGGCGACCAGCCGCGTCGTCGCCGCCGCCGTCGTGGCGGGCGGGGACGCCGGAGCCGCAGCGGTGCCGGTGATCAGGGCGAGGACGGCCAGGACGATGCCGAGTCCCAGCAGGATGGTCAAGAGGACGCTGAGCCCGGTCCCGATGCCGCGCAGGACGACGCCGAGTCCGAGCAGTCCGAGGACGGCGAGTCCTCGGGCAGTCGCCGTCGCAGGCGCCGTCGGCGTGGCGGCAAGGCTGGCGAGTCGGATGCGGAGGAGACCGCTCCACCGGCGGGACGCACGGCGCGGACGCGGTCTGTCCGCAGCGATGAGGTCACGGCGCTGAAGGGCTCGACGAGGCTCGAGGCCAAGCGTCAGCGCCGCCGCGAGGGACGCGACGCGGGCCGTCGCCGTCAGATCATCACCGAGGCCGAGTTCCTGGCCCGCCGCGAGAGCGTCGAGCGCTCGATGATCGTGCGCGAGAAGAACGGCCGCACGCAGATCGCCGTGCTGGAGGACAACGTCCTCGTCGAGCACTACGTGTCGCAGCAGTCGCAGGCCTCCATGGCGGGGAACGTGTATCTGGGCCGGGTGCAGAACGTGCTGCCGAGCATGGAGGCGGCGTTCGTGGACGTCGGCAAGGGTCGCAACGCCGTGTTGTACGCCGGTGAGGTCAACTGGGACGCCGCTGGCCTGGTGGGGCAGCCGCGGCGCATCGAGCAGGCACTCAAGTCGGGCGACTCCGTGCTGGTCCAGGTCACCA
The DNA here is from genome assembly GCA_015655615.1 of Actinomycetales bacterium. Taxonomy (GTDB): domain Bacteria; phylum Actinomycetota; class Actinomycetes; order Actinomycetales; family Cellulomonadaceae; genus Rarobacter. The sequence continues at coordinate 1,865 of JAATES010000168.1, read as the reverse complement.
AGGACCCGATCGGGCACAAGGGCGCGCGACTGACCTCTCAGGTCACCCTGGCCGGGCGCTACCTGGTGTACGTGCCCGGTGGCGGCATGACCGGGATCTCCCGCAAGCTTCCTGAGCCGGAGCGCGCGCGGCTGAAGAAGGTCCTGCGCGAGGTCGTCCCGGAGTCCGCAGGAGTCATCGTGCGTACTGCGGCCGAAGGAGCCAGCGAAGAGGAGCTCAAGGCCGACATCGCCCGATTGCAGGCGCAGTGGACGGCCATCGAGAAGAAGGCCAAGACCGCGTCGGCCCCCGCTTTGCTGCAGGGCGAGCCGGATATGTCGATCCGGGTGGTGCGGGACATCTTCAATGACGACTTCTCCTCATTGATCGTCGCCGGTCCTGCCGCCTGGAAGGAGATCTCCGGCTACGTCCATGAGCTCGCCCCGGACCTCGAGCCGAAGCTGAGCCGCTGGTCCTCAGAACGTGACGTCTTCGCGGAGCACCGCATCGACGAGCAGCTGGCCAAGGGCATGGATCGCAAGGTCTGGCTGCCCTCCGGCGGTTCGCTGGTGATCGACCGTACCGAGGCGATGACCGTGGTCGACGTCAACACCGGGAAGTTCACCGGATCGGGCGGCACGCTCGAGGAGACCGTGACCCGCAACAACCTCGAAGCCGCTGAGGAGATCGTGCGCCAGCTGCGGCTGCGTGACATCGGTGGCATCGTCGTGATCGACTTCATCGACATGGTCCTGGAGTCCAACCGGGATCTGGTGCTGCGCCGGCTGGTGGAGTGCCTGGGACGCGACCGGACCAAGCACCAGGTGGCAGAGGTCACCTCGCTGGGCCTGGTCCAGATGACGCGTAAGCGCGTCGGCCAGGGGCTGGTCGAGGCGTTCTCCGAGACGTGCGAGCACTGCCACGGGCGCGGTTTCATCGTGCACGACGAGCCCATCGAGAAGAACTCCTCCGGGACTGCTCCGGAGCAGGCTGCAGAGCAGGCCGAACCGGCGGTGAGCAAGAAGTCGCGTCGCCGCAAGGCCGCTCCCAAGGAGGCCGTCACCGTGGTGCCAGTGCTCCCCGAGGCCTCCTCAGAGGCGCGTGAGGCGGTCAAGGCGACCTTGGCCCAGATCGCCGCTGCCGCCGCCCACGCGCACGACCAGGTCGGTGAGGATGGCGCTGTGGCCGAGGGTGCGGGAGCGGAGGACGCCGCATCGCAGGGCGTGGCGGAGGATGCCGATGCCATCGCGGCCCCTGAGCCGCCGGTGGCTGATCAGGCTCCCGCCGGATCAGCCCATGAGGGCGCTTAACCCCAGGACGACGGGAATCGAGATCGCACTGGTGAGCAGAATCGCATCACGGGCGAGCGGGACCGAGGTGCGGTACCGATAGGCGTAGACGAAGACGTTCTGGGCGGTGGGCAGCGCGGCGAACAGGGTTGCCGCGAAGAGCGCCGTCCCGTCGAGTCCGACGCCATATCGGGCGATCAGGTATGCGGCCGCGGGCTGTACGGCGTTCTTCAGGAACATGACCAGGAAGATCTGCGGCCGCACGCTCTCGCCGCCCGGGCGCGGTGCTCCGTGCAGGGACATGCCGAAGGCGAGGAGCGCGGCGGGCACGGCCATGCCCGCCAGCAACTCGAGCGGATCGATGAGCACCGAGGGCGCCTGCCATGGGCTCAGCGCCACCGCGATTCCCAGCGCCGAGGCCACGATCAGCGGATTGCGGACCATGGTGCCGACGGTCGCGAACCTGCGGGTCGGCGCGCCGGAGCTCAGACTCCGGTCCAGGAGGGCCATGCCCACCGGAGCGAAGATGCAGAGCTGCCAGAGCATCACCGGGATCGCATACGACGCGTCAGACAGGACATAGGCGGCGATCGGAAT
>JAATES010000271.1 GCA_015655615.1 Actinomycetales bacterium | reverse complement strand
CGGCCTCGGTGCTCGCCGGTGCGCTGACCCAGGCCAAGGAGGCTCGCCTGGCGATTCTCGACGTGATCGCCGAGGCCATCGACGTGCCCGACGAGATGTCGCCGTTCGCACCCCGTGTGATCGCGGTCAAGGTCCCGGTCGACAAGATCGGAGAGGTCATCGGCCCGAAGGGCAAGATGATCAACCAGATCCAGGACGAGACCGGCGCGGACATCTCCATCGAAGACGACGGCACGGTCTACATCGGTGCGACCGACGGCCCCTCGGCCGAGGCCGCGCGGGCGGCGATCAACGCGATCGCCAACCCCACCGTTCCTGAGATCGGTGAGCGGTTTGTCGGGACGGTCGTCAAGACGACGTCCTTCGGTGCCTTCATCTCGTTGTCTCCGGGCAAGGACGGACTGCTGCACATCAGCCAGATCCGCAAGCTCGTCGGGGGCAAGCGCGTGGAGAACGTCGAGGACGTGCTGTCCATCGGCCAGAAGGTCCAGGTCGAGATCGGTGAGATCGACCCGCGCGGCAAGCTGTCGCTGCATGCCGTGATCGACGAGGCCGCCACCCCCGAGGCTGCTGAGACGAACGCCTGAGGTGTCGTGGAGCCTTCCGCTCGTCGCAGCCGGTGAGGCTGCGGGTGAGCTCGTCGCCGGGCAGGATGGTGCGGTCATTCGCCGCACCATCCTGCCCGGCGGCGTTCGGGTCCTGACTGAGGCTGTGCCCGGAGTCCGTTCGGTGAGCGTGGGCCTGTGGGTGGGTGTGGGCTCGCGTGACGAGACCGATGGGCACTTCGGTTCCACGCACTTTCTGGAGCACCTCCTGTTCAAGGGGACTGCGCGGCGGTCGGCCTCCGACATCGCCGAGGCTTTCGACGAGGTCGGCGGCGAGGCCAACGCGGCCACGGGCAAGGAGCACACGTGCTACTACGCACGGGTGCTCGACGCAGACCTGCCGATGGCCCTCGACGTGCTCACCGACATGGTGACCTCGAGCGTGATCGAACCGGATGAGCTGGAGATGGAACGCCAGGTGATCCTCGAGGAGATCGCCATGAACGAGGACGACCCCGGCGACGTCGTCCACGAACGCTTCGGCGAGGCGGTGCTCACCCCCCGGGAGCTCGCGCGTCCGATCAGCGGAACGCCGCAGACGATCGCCGCAGTGTCGCGCGACGCCGTATGGGAGCACTACCAGCAGCGTTACCGCCCCTCGACCCTGGTGGTCACGGCGGCGGGGAGCCTGGACCACGACGTGCTGTGTGCCCTGGTCGAGGACGGACTGCGACGCGGTGGATGGCCGCTGGATGGGGGTCAACGGCCCCAGGCGAGGCGCCGCGACGGTCTGGTTACCCCGGGCCCGGCACCGGCGACCGGTGGTGCCGACGGCGCACGCGTGATCGTCAGCAGGCCCATCGAACAGGCGCATGTGGTGGTCGGATCGACGGGGCTGTCCTCCTCGGACGCAGACCGATTCACCATGTCGGTGCTCACCACAGTGCTCGGCGGGGGCATGTCCTCCAGGTTGTTCCAGGAGGTGCGAGAGAAGCGTGGACTCGCCTATACGACTTATGCTTTCGCCTCTCCGTATTCGGATGCTGGAACCTTCGGGTTGTATGCCGCGTGCGCGCCCCACAACGTCGACGAGGTCGAGCGACTTTTGGGCATCGAGCTGGAACGGCTCGCCTCCGACGGACTCGGCTCCGCCGAGCTGACCCGTGGTATCGGGCAGCTCACGGGTGGCCTGGTCCTGGGGCTTGAAGACACCGGGTCACGGATGAGCAGGCTGGGCCGCAGCGAACTGGTGGTCGGGGAACTGCTGAGCATCGACGACTCGTTGTCGGCACTGCGCGCGGTCACCGGTGCGCAGGTGCGCGACCTTGCGGAAGTCCTGGCGTCTCGTCCGCGCCATGTGGTGCGCGTCGGCCCCTGAGCCGTGAGAAGACGCGGCGACCTCGTTGCCCGCTGCTGTCTCTTGGACGTCGGGGCTCGGCGCATTGCAGTGACTGGGCGTACCGCTGGCAGCGCAGGGGCCGGGCACGGTGTCCGTGCCCGGCCCCTGCGTCTACTCGGATGCCCGGCTCCGCAGAGGAGCTGCGGCTATCGATCCGAAGGCCGCTGGTCAGCGCTTCTTGACCTTGGCTGTCGCCGCAGACTTGAGCTTCACGCTTTGGTATCCCGGCTTGGTCGCCGTCACCTTCACCTTGATCCTCTTGCCCTGATACTTGGACTTGAGCTTGAGGGTGGACTTCGTCGCGCCGGAGATCTTCTTCTTGCCCGCGTACCACTTGTACGTCAAGCGAGTGCCGGAGGCCCATGAGCCCTTGGCCACGACCCGGAGCTTGGAACCGGCCTTTGCCTTGCCCTTGATCGTGATCCGCTTCGGGTGAGCGAGCGTTCCCGGTGTCGCCCTCACTGCGGTCGACGAGCTTGTCAGTGTGGTGTAGCCCGCTGCCGTGAGGGTCACCTGGATGGCGAGCCGATGGCCGACATCAGCGGCCACGGGCTTGTAGGTCAGCGCGGTGGCGCCCTCGATGGTGGTGCCGTCTCGCAGCCACTGCACGCGAGCCGTGGCCGAAGCGGGGCTCCAGGTTCCCACGGTGGCTCTGAGCGTGCCGCCGACCACGGGCTGTCCCGCGGTGCTGACCGCCGTGAGCCGGACGATGATTCCGGGCGTCACGGCGACGGACACCGAGGTCGCCGTGGCATCCTCGTACCCGGTGGCCGTGATGGTCTCCTCGACGGCGAGCTGATGTCCTGCTGCGCTTGCGGGGATGGTCAGACTGGATCCGGTGGCTCCTGCGATGGCCTCGCCGTCGAGTGTCCAGCGGTAGGACGTCGTCAGGACGGGAACAGTCCAGGTCCCGGCGGCAGCCGTGACCGTGGAGCCGACCCGCGGCGTGCCGACGATGCTCGGAGCGCCGGTCGCTGAGGTGACGTCCGCGGCGACGGTGGCGGCTGAGGAGTCGAAGGTCAGCTGGGAGTATCCCGTTCCGGTCACGCTCACGCGGGCGCTGAGTGAGTGACCGTACGCGGTGGCCGGCACCTCGAAGGTGGCCGAGTTCGCTCCGGGTATGGCCGTACCGTCGAGGAGCCACGTGTAAGAGGCCGTCTGCGCGGCGGGCGCCCAGCTCTGCACTGCCGCGGTCAACGTCTCATTGACCTGCACCGTTCCGGTGACTGTGACGCTCGGGTGGATCACCTCGATGGTCAGTGTGACGGGAGTGGCAGCGGTGCCGTCAGCGTTGCCGGTGAGCGAGACCGTCGAGGTCCCCGGTGCGGAGAAGTCCACTCCGGCCAGGCTGGGCGCGTCCAGGGTGCCCTCGCTGATGGTGGCGCCTGACAGCGAGAGGATCTGGGCCGCGGCAGGTGAGGCGCCCACCGGGAAGGCCAGGGCCGAGGCCGTCACCGAGATCACCGGTGGCGCGTTCTGCACGGTCACGGTCACGGTCACGGTGACCGGGTCCGCCGCGAAACCGTACTCATCTGTCGCATGCACCGTCGCGGTATAGGTCCCCGCGGAGGCGAAGTTCACCTCGGAGAGGTCCGCATCGAGCGTGGCCGCGACATTCGTGGCGGCACCCGCACTCGTCAGGAATGCGGCGGTGGTCGGTGGCGTCCCCGTCG
>JAATES010000236.1 GCA_015655615.1 Actinomycetales bacterium | reverse complement strand
GCTCGGTTGATCGTGGAGTCGACGCTCACAGCCCAGTCCACCTCACCGGCTGCATCGGCGACGGCCAGCAACTCAGCATGGACTCGATCCCACGTCCCGTCGCTGGAGTGCCGGCGATGCCGCTTCCACAGGGTCTGCCACGGGCCGAAAGAACGCGGCACGTCCCGCCAAGGCGTTCCTACGCGATAGCGCCAGATGATGCCCTCGACCACCCGGCGATCATCTCGGAACGGACGTCCTCGCCGACCCGCCGACGACGGTAACGACGACCTGATCCGTTCCCATTGGACATCAGATAGGACCGCGTCACGACTCACTCGAAAATCATCCCGCGGACAGAAAGATAAATGAGGTGACACGCCTTAGCCGTGACGGGTCTGCCGACCGCTACCGTTGGCGAGTGCGCCGGGCGAGCACCATGTAGGCGAATCTTCGTTTCCAGGAGAGTAGCCAGGCGCGGGCGTTGCCGAGTCGCACATCGGCGGCTGTGATGTCGCCGGGGGCCAGCGTACGGGCGAACTCGTGGAAGGTGGCGGCATCGCGGGCCTGCTGGTTGGCCAGCCGGACGGACCACTGTCCGCCTCCCACCCGGAATGCCGCGAGCGGTACCTGGAGGGCGACCATGTCTCCTTGTGCGAGGACGGACGCATAACTGCCGAGATCGAGGTAGTAGTCGAAATCCTTCCAGCCGCCCTGCGCTGCGAGCACCTCACGTCGCATGAGGACGCAGGCGGGCTCTCCGAAGAGGTTGCCGCCGGTTCGGACGGTGGCGCGTAGCGCTTTGACGCCGGTGACCCGCCCCCGCAGCCTCTCCAGGCCCCGGCCCTTCACGAACATGCGGCCACGGGTATCGATGAGATCGCGTTGTGCGGCGACGAGGACCACCTCGGGCCCGTGGGCGTTGGCTGGCGTCGCGGAGTCGAACGCCGCGACCTGCTCGGCGAGGATCGAGGGATAGAGCAGATCGTCCCCGCATACGAGCTTCAGAAACTCGCCCCGCGCCAGGTCGGAGACTCTGTTCCAGTTGCGGACGGCACCGCCACCGGCCGGTGTGGAAACGACCCGGATCCGGCTGTCGCGAGTCGCATACTGTTCGGCGATCGCCAGGGTCCCGTCCTGCGAGGAGTGATCGGCGACGATGAGCTCGAAGTCCGGGTAGGTCTGGCCCAGGATCGAGTCGAGCGTCTGGGCGATGACGTCGGCATTGTTGTAGGCGGGCACGACCACCGAGACGCGCGGCGTCATGAGGAGGCTCCTTCCGGGCGGGGTGGCTCATCCGACGGCATTGCGGGCGGGCTGGCTACCGATGATGGCGACTGTGTGCTGGAGCCAGCGGCCGCAGTGACCTCGTGAGGGGATCTGCGGAATGAGAAGTCACGGTGCGCGACGTAGGTGCCGACCGCGATGACCGCGGTGACGGCCAATTGGGCCGGGATCTTCGGCCAGCTCAGCAGTTCGACACTCGCGGTGAGCAATGCGAGGTTGATGAAGAACGCAGTGGTGCTGACCGCGGCGAAGCGGAAGAAGTCCGCCCAGAACTGGCCGCGCACCCGGAACACCAGATAACGCTGTGCCACGAACGAGCACAGCAGTGAGGCGAGCTGAGCGGAGACCAGGCTGAGGAGGTAGTCGAACCGACCGACGTGCAAGGTCGAGTTGAGAAGCTGGAAGCCGATGAACCAGGCGGTTCCCAGAACAGTGTTGAAGGCTCCGACCACCAGGAAGGCCACCCGGCGGTCACGGACCAGGGAGAATGCGGCGTTACGCCACGAGGATCCTCTAGCTGCGTGCACCACGGCCTGTTGTGTTCCCCGACTCGATATGGCTTGGTGAGCCCCGGCTGAGGCCTCTCGCGAGGACCCGTCACCGGACTCCGGTGACATCTGTGCCGCCGACGGCGGCGAATCACCCGATTCTCCCACGATGATGCGGCTTCTCCCCTCCTCCGGGTAGCCTGAGTGTCGATCGGTGGCAAGAGCCATCTTTCCGACGAAGAGGTTCCCGCGATCGGAGGACTTGTGCATGTCTGCATCGCCGGATGATCAAGCCGTGCCCCCTTCGTCTCTCCGCATCAGCGTGGTCGTTCCCGTCTACCGGGGCGCCCAGACCATCGCGGCGCTCGTCGGGGAGCTCGCGGACTTCACGGAGCCGACGACGTCCCCCAGCGGCCTGCTCTACCAGGTCGATGAGGTGATCCTGGTCTGGGACCACGGACCCGATCGCAGCGATGAGGTCATCCGGGAGCTGGCCGCGAAGCACCCATGGGTGCGCCCGGTGTGGTTGTCACGGAACTACGGTCAGCATGCCGCGACGATCGCGGGCATGGCCGCCAGTGGCGGCGACTGGGTCGTCACCATGGACGAGGACGGCCAGCACGACCCGGAGGCGATCGGTACCCTGCTCGACGCCGGCTACCAAGAGCGCGTCCGGCTGGTCTACGCAGCGCCGTCCCATCCGCCGCCTCACGGCTGGCTGCGCAACCTTGCCTCGCAGTTCGCCAAGACGGTCGTGCTGCGTCTTTTGACGGGAGGGGATGTCGAGACCTTCCACTCTTACCGGTTGCTCTCGGGTGATGTCGCGCGTGCGGTGGCAGCCTACGCGGGCCCGGGCGTCTACCTCGACGTCGCCCTGAGCTGGGTCGTCACCGATGTGACCACGGTTCCGGTCGAGATGCGAGCCGAGGGGCGGCCGGCGACCAGTTACCGGTTCCGTGCGCTGCTGTCGCACTTCTGGCGGCTGGTGCTGTCCTCCGGTAACCGGCCGCTGCGGATGGTGTCGGGCTTCGGCGCGATCTGTGCGACGTTGGGACTCCTCTACGCGATATGGATCGTCGCGGCCCGACTCTCCGGAACCACCGAGGTGGCTGGGTGGACGTCCATGACGGTCACCCTGTTGATCATCGGCGGGGTGATCCTGGTCGCGCTGGGCGTCATCGCCGAATATGTCGGCCTCGCGGCGACCATGTCGATGGGCAAGCCCAATTACGTCGTCCTCGACGACCAGGCAGCACGTTTCGGAGGGTCCGGCACCGCTGCCAAGGTGCGGCATGCCGACTGAGCACCTCTGGGTGATCGGTCGATC
>JAATES010000396.1 GCA_015655615.1 Actinomycetales bacterium | reverse complement strand
GCGTGCGTCTCATGCCGGGCAGGGCGCACCGTGGTGGTCACGATCGTTCCCGCAGGAGTGTGAACCCTGGCATTGGCCAGGAGGTTGGCGAAGACCTGCCGGAGCCGGGCCTCGTCCCCGAGAACGAGGAGCCCCTCTTGCGGCACGTCCAGTAGCCAAGCGTGATCGCGAGCCGCGACATGCGCGTCCGTCACGGCATCCACAGCGAGTTCGGCCAGGTCGACCGGATCGTGGTCGAGGGGGCGTCCGGCGTCGAGGCGCGCCAGGAGCAAGAGGTCTTCGACCAGGCCTCCCATGCGGATCGCCTCGGAATGGATCCGGTCCACCGATCGGACAGTGTCAGCGGGCAGGTGCTCAGGTGAGCGCTCGATCAGCTCCGAGTATCCGCGGATCGACGCCAGCGGGGTCCGCAGCTCGTGACTCGCGTCGGCGACGAACTGGCGCACCTGGACTTCTGAGTCGTGGCGCGCCGTCAGCGAGTTCTCCACATGACCCAGCATGCGATTGAGGGCCGCTCCCACCTTGCCGACCTCGGTGCGTTCGTCGGTGTCGGCGGGGTCCACGCCGTGCAGCGTGGCCACTTCGCCTTCACTCAAGGGAAGCTCCGAGACCTTGGAGGCGGCCGAGGCGACCCGATCCAGGGGTCGCAGGCTTCTGCGGACCAGGACGGTCGCAAGCACGCCGGCGAGCAGCAGGACGCCGGCGGCGACAATCGCCTCGACGATCAGGAACTCGGTGAGCGCAGCGGTGACGTCCTTGGTCGACATGGCGGTGATGATCGTCATGGAATCGGGGCTCTGGCGCGAGATGGCACGGACCTCACCGATCCCTGGCACGTCGACCGTGTAGACGCGGTCCTGTGACGGGAGGGTGCGCAGGACGGAGATCTGCTCGTCGGCCAGCCGCTGATACTCGCCCGTCGCCCCCAGGTAGTAGCCCGCGTTGACGATCTCACCCTCGTAGATCTGGACGACGATGGTCTCGGCATTCACCGCATTCGGTATCTGGGCACCCGGGGTGGGCAGGTCGCTCGGAATGGCCGTGGGCACTGCCGAGGACGAATCCGAGGGATCCGGCGATGGTGTGGACGATGGCGCGGCAGTGGGCAGCGCCGACGGCGCGGTGGGCGAGGTGTCGGCGTCCGCCGATCGATCTGGCAGCCGGCCATTGCGGGGTGGTCCCGAGGCACGTCGGGACGCCTGCTGCAACTGGGTGTCCAGCTCGCGCATGAGGTTCGAGCGGAGGGCCACACTGGACACCGTGGCCAAAGTGGCGCACATGAGGAGCAGCAGCACGGTGATCAGGACGACCAGCTGCCGCCGCAGCGTCCACGGCGCCCTCATTGCGAGGCCCCGCCGATCAGACGCGGACCACCGGGAGCCTGCGGAGTCACACGGAGGACTTTTCGAGCTCGACGTCTTGCGCGGGCTTGAGGACGTACCCCACGCCGCGCAGGGTGTGCACCATCGGCGTGCGGCCGTTGTCGATCTTGCGCCGCAGGTAGGAGATGTAGAGCTCGACGATGTTGGCGTGACCGCCGAAGTCGTACTGCCACACGCGGTCGAGGATCTGAGCCTTGCTCACCACTCGTTTGGCGTTGCGCATCAGGTAGCGCAGCAACTCGAACTCGGTCGCGGTGAGATGGATCTCGTCGCCGCCGCGCGAGACCTCATGGCTGTCCTCATCGAGGGTGAGGTCTCCGACCACCAGCACGGGCTCCTGCCGTTCGGCATGCGCACCGCTGCGTCGCAACAGGCCGCGCATCCGGGCCACGACCTCTTCGAGGCTGAAGGGCTTGGTGACGTAGTCGTCCCCTCCGGCAGTCAGCCCGGCGACTCTGTCCTCGACGGAGTCCCGTGCGGTCAGGAACAGCACCGGCACGTGGGGGCTGTTCTGGCGGATGCGACGCATGACCTGCAGCCCGTCGATGTCCGGCAGCATGACGTCGAGGACGACGACGTCGGGACCGGTCTCGCGCGCAAGACTGAGAGCGTCCTGCCCCGTGAGGGCGGTCGACACGTCCCAGCCCTCGTAGCGCAATGCCGAGGTGAGGAGTTCGGCGAGGTTGGGCTCGTCATCGACGACCAGAACTCTCAATGCGGAACCGTCCGGGCGAGTGAGTCGTGAGGCGCCAGCCGAGGAGGAGATGCTCATGGAGCCATCATGCGCTGCATAGTATGGACGG
>JAATES010000196.1 GCA_015655615.1 Actinomycetales bacterium | reverse complement strand
TTCTCCCCGTCGCTGGCGCCGCGGACTTCTGTCGACCAGGGCCTCGCCACCGCTCTGGCCGTGGGCAGCCATTACCTTGCGACGACGATGACGGCTGATCTCTCCCGCAGCGTCGCACGCCACCTCGCCGACTCAGACCTCTGGCGGCAGCGCCTGCACGGCGAGAACCGTGATCTGGGATTCGCCGTGGGCGTCGATGCCCTTCTGGTGCCACTGGGAGCCGCGGTGCTCCTGACCGTGCCGGACGACGACGGCCGGCATCCGGGACTGGCCCTGGTGCGGGCTGCCGGTCGGCGGGCGGTGCTCGCCGGGTTCGCGGGAGCCGGACTGGCAGGGGCGCACGTCCTGGTCCGGTGGGTCGATACGCGCGTCGGGCCGCTGCCAGGCGGCGTCCGGCTGACCCAGCTTCCCCTTGCGATTCCGCTGGGCTACCTCGCAGCCCTGCTCCGGGACCTGGAACGGCGCGGCCCCGAAGGCGCCCCAGGTGCTGAGCCTCATGGGCTGGTGTCCTCGCTGTCCCCCGAGTCCACTGTGGACACGGTCTCGTCGGCCGCCAGGGGGGTCGTCTCCGACGTGGCCCGTTCCATGGCACCGGGCGACCGGGCGGCCAGCCGCTGGCGATCTCTGGCGGTGGCCGGTGGTGCCGCAGTGGCGCTGTCGGGAGCGATGGCACTGGAGTCTGCGGCCGCCCACAAGCTCGGTTCCCTGCTGTCCGCGCATCTGCCGGGTTCACCGCGGACGTGGCAACGCACGGTGCGGCTTGGTTCGGCGGCGGGAGTCGCTGGTGGCTCGGTGGCGCTGTGGGCGACGACGATTCAGCGGATCGAGGCCGATGCATCCGTCGAGGAGCGGCTCCGCCGCGACGTGAGCGGTCCCGATCTGGCCGGGCCCACCGTCTCGGGCGGGCCACGCAGCCTGGTGCCCTGGGAGACCCTGGGCCGGGAAGGCCGACGCCATGTGCTCTCTGGAGTCGCTCCTGTCGCCACCCGGCGCCCGCGACTGGGCCTGCCGTCGGACTCCATCGAGGACGTGACAGGCCGGCCGGCGCTGGCGGCACCGGTTCAGGTCTATGTCGGGTTGGACTCAGCAGATACCGCTCGCGAACGGGTCGATCTGGCACTGGCGGAGATGGATGCGCTGGGTGCCTTCGATCGCAGTCTCCTGGTCCTCATCTCGCCGACGGGAACGGGCTACATCAACCATGCTGCGCTCGCTGCCCTCCACTACCTGTCGCGTGGAGATGTCGCCACCGCGGCGATGCAATACTCGCGCAGGCCGTCGATGTTGGCCATGAGCCAGCTGGGTGAGGCGCGGGAGCAGAATCGCCTCTTCTGGCTGGAGATCGTCAATCGGCTGCGCCGCAGGCAGGGTCCTCGGCCGCGGCTGGCCATCTTCGGGGAGAGCCTGGGTGCCCGCACCAGTCAGGATGTTTTCGCCGACTGGGGGACGCTGGGACCGGAGGCATTGGGCATCGAACGTGCGCTCTGGATCGGGACTCCGGCGGGCAGCAGGTGGCCGCACCAGGTGCTGGACGATCACCGTCCCGACTCCGAGCCGGGCGCAGTGCGCATCTTCAACGACTTCGCCCAGTACGAGGCACTCGGCGCGGAGGACCGGAAGGCGCTGCGGTATTTCCTGGTGAGCCATGACAATGACGGGGTCGTCACCTTCGAGCCGGGCATCGCCGTGCGACGTCCTGCCTGGTTCGATTCCCGGCGGGCAGTCCTCCGCGGCTCCACGCCACCAGGGGCCAGCCCTCGTGGCCTCCCTCCCGGTATGCGGTGGTCGCCGCTGACCTCGTTTTTCCACAGCGTCGTCGACATGAAGAACTCCCAGCGGACACAGGGGTATGAGGCACAAGCGCATGATTACCGGCCGGACCTGCCCAGATTCCTCTCAGCGGCGTTCGACCTGCCGGTGTCCGATGAGGTGATGGGACGGATCGAGGCCGCGGTCAGGGCGCGTGAGCTGGCCCGGGAGCAGCTCTTTGCCGGGCAGCCACCACAGGAGGATCCGTCCCGCAATCCGGGCGGCTCCACATAGCGGCCACCAGCCGACCTACAATCTGGTGTCTGCCCCTGATCGGTTCACACCGGTCCCGACCCGGAGTCTGTTGTGGCCCTCATCGTCCAGAAGTACGGCGGCTCCTCCGTCAGCGACGCTCCCAGCATCCGGCGAGTCGCGAGACGTATCGCTCAGACCAGCCAGGCGGGCAACGACGTCGTCGTGGTGGTCTCCGCGATGGGCGACACCACCGATGAGCTCATCGATCTGGCGAACGAGCTCAGCCATAAGGCTCCGCGCCGGGAGATGGACATCCTGCTGACAGCCGGGGAGCGGATCTCGATGTCCTTGCTCGCCATGGCCATCGACTCCCTGGGCGTGAAGGCGAAGTCCTACACCGGCCAGCAGGCGGGTGTCATCACCGATGCCGCCTACGGCAAGGCCAGGATCATCGATGTGACCCCCAGCCGCATCAGGCTCTCCCTGGACAAGGGACACGTCGCGATCGTGGCCGGTTTCCAAGGCGTCAACCAGGAGACCAACGACGTGACCACATTGGGTCGGGGAGGCTCGGACACGACCGCCGTGGCGCTCGCGGCCGCACTGGGCGCCGACGTGTGCGAGATCTACACGGATGTGGACGGCGTCTTCACCGCAGATCCGCGCATTGTCCCGGCAGCCCGCCAGGTCCAGCGCATCAGCTACGAGGAGATGCTGGAGATGGCAGCCAGCGGCGCCAAGGTCCTCGCCTTGCGCTGTGTCGAGTACGGCCGGCGCTATGACGTCCCGATCCATGTGAGGTCGTCGTTCTCCGGGCGTGTCGGAACCCTGGTCACCGATGTTCCCGGCCGCACGATTCCTGGCCTGCTGCCAGAGGATGTTCCCAGCGATTCCACCGGCAACGAGGAGGACAGCATGGAAGCTCCGATCATCACCGGAGTCGCTCACGACCGCAGCGAAGCGAAGATCACCGTGGTGGGGCTCCCCGATGTCCCTGGCACGGCGGCACGGCTCTTCGAGATCGTGGCGCAGGCAGGCGCCAACCTCGACATGATCGTCCAGAACGTTTCGGCCGCTCAGACCGGCCTGACGGACATCTCCTTCACGCTCCCGGCCGCTGATGCGCCGGCAACGCTCGAGGTGCTGACGAACAGCCGGCAGGAGATCGGCTTCGATGAGCTCAAGTTCGATGACCAGATCGGCAAGTTGTCACTGATCGGAGCGGGGATGCGCTCGAGTCCCGGGGTCTCTGCCCGGCTCTTCGGTGCACTGCGCGATGCGGGCATCAACATCGAGATGATCTCGACCTCGGAGATCCGCATCTCGGTGGTCACGCGGATCGACACGCTCGATGACGCGGTCCGGGCCGTGCACACAGCCTTCGCGCTCGACGCGTCAGGAGACGCGGTCATCTACGGTGGAACGGGCCGCTGACCATCGGTCCTCACCGTCGATCCGGCGAGACGTTCCAGTCACCACAGCCACGAATAAGGTAAGGGAGTTCGATGAGCAGCTCTGAGTCCGCACGTCCGTCATCTGCCGCAGCACCGACCTTCGCGGTCGTGGGGGCAACCGGACAGGTCGGCGCCGTCATGCGCCGCCTGCTGGCCGAGCGTGAGGTGCCCGTCGGCTCCATGCGGTTTTTCGCGACGTCGCGCTCCGCTGGCACCACACTGCCCTGGGCGGGTGAGGACGTGGTCGTCGAGGATCTTGCGGCAACGTCCACCGATGATCTTCGCGGGATCGACATCGCGCTGTTCTCGGCGGGTGGCGGGACGTCCAAGGAGCACGCCCCGCGTTTCGCCGAAGCGGGTGCCACCGTCATCGACAATTCCTCTGCCTGGCGTCTCGACCCCGACGTGCCCCTGGTCGTCTCAGAGGTCAACCCCCATGCGTTGGCCGAGGCGCGCAAGGGGATCATCGCGAACCCCAACTGCACCACCATGGCAGCGATGCCGGTGCTGAAGCCACTCGCTGAGGCGAAGGGGCTGGAACGTCTGATCGTGGCCACCTACCAGGCGGTGTCGGGATCCGGTCTGGCCGGTTCGCGTGAGCTGGAGGGCCAGGTCCGGGCGGCTGCGGAGCAGGACTTGCTGGGGCTGACCACGGACGGCTCGTCCGTGACCTTCCCGGACCCGGCGATCTACGTGCGCCCTATCGCCTTCGATGTGATCCCGCTTGCGGGCAGCTTGGTCGACGATGGGTCGCTGGAGACCGACGAGGAACAGAAACTGCGGAACGAGTCTCGCAAGATCCTGGAGATTCCGGGGCTTGCGGTGTCCGGTACCTGCGTCCGGGTCCCGGTATTCACCGGGCATTCCCTGGTGATCCACGCCGAGTTCGCCGAGCCGATCAGCCCGGCAGAGGCGACCGGCCTGCTCGCCCAGGCTCCGGGAGTGGAGCTGTCCGACGTCCCCACCCCGTTGCAGGCGGCAGGAGCGGATCCGAGCTTTGTGGGACGGATCCGGCAGGACCAGTCAGTCCCCGGTGAACGCGGGCTCGTGCTCTTCGTCGCGAGTGACAACCTGCGCAAAGGCGCGGCCCTGAACGCCGTCCAGATCGCCGAGCTGCTGGTGAGCCGTTCGTAATTTCAGCTCCCTGAATTAAGTTTGTCATAAGCGATATCCCAGGGTGACGCCCTTGTCTTGACTGCACAATCTTGCTGGTGCAGGATGGGGGACTTAACGTACGTCTTTCCTCCTCGTGGGCCGACATTGGCTGTCAGTGCCGCGATAAGGGTGACTGCGGGTCCAACCTTCCTAATGTGCTCGATCCCCCGACTGAGGCAATGCTGCTGAGGGGATGACGCACCACTGGATCTCACATCGGAGCACTCACATGACTGATCGAGCGAATAGGTGCTGGGCGGCAGCGGCCATCGGCGCACTCGTCCTCGCCACGCTTGTCCCGGCGGGAAGCGCGAGCGCGGCGACCGTGACCACGGCCTCGGCGGCAAATCCCACCGTCTCCTTCGCCAACCCAGAGGTCGACCGCCTCATCGGCAGCTCGTACGCAGAGGCACTCAAGAACCTGTTGGTGACCAACAACGTCCCTTACGAGGCGAAGTTTAATTCGACCGGATTCCTGAAGTCAGATCCAGGGACTTTCTTCCGTGCCGGTGGTTTTTATGCATTGCCGTGGACCCGGGATGCTTCCGTCAACTCCTGGAATGCGGGGAGCCTGCTCGCCCCTGATGTGGCATCCAACACGTTGTGGGCGGTCGTCACCAAAGAGGCGGGGGAGGATTCCCTCATCGTGCAGCAGCACGACGTCGGCCAGGAGTCGGAGGCGCAGTGGTGGGATCAGGTGGTATGGATCGTCGCCGCATGGAACCAGTACCTGGTCACCGGCGACGACGAATTCCTCGGGCGGGCCTACACCACGGCGGTCAACACCTTGAACGCGCGGCGGGAACGGGACTTCAACGCGAGAGTCGGGCTGTTCCAAGGCCCGTCGTTCTTCAACGACGGCATCGCCGGGTACCCGGAGTCGATTGCCGGAACAGAGTCGCACGGCAGCTTCATCGATGGGGGCAGCGGGACGTCGTACCCGAGGGCTCGGACCCAGCTGGCGCTCAGCACGAACGCGCTGTACTACCAGGCCTACCAGCTCACTGCGGCCATGGCCGAGCGGCTTGGCGCGGACGCCGGAACGGTCAGCGGCTTCCAGGACGAGGCTGCCTCGATCAAGACCGCCATCAACGCCCATCTGTGGAACGACTCGACACATCAGTACGGCTACACCCTGGTGAAGACCGGCACGGATGGCGACTCTGCCGAGAACTACACCCTGGAGAACTATCAGGAGGGTGCGGGCATCGCCTTCGCGCTGCAGTTCGGCATTGCCGACGGAGCCCGGGCCGATGAGGTCCTCGCCTCGGTCCAGAGCTCCCCGTGGGGTGTCACCGACGTGTGGCCTGCATTCTCCCGCTATTCCGACACCAAGCAGGGGCGGCACAACAACTCGATCTGGCCGATGGTCCAGAGCTTCTGGGGCGCTGCGGCGGCGACTGCCGGCGGTCAGGAACAGCTCTCTGACGAGATCCTGAACCTGTCGCTGCTGCAGCGCGGGTCAGGGGACTTCTCGGAGATCTACAACTCGATCACGGGCGAGCCCGACGGCGGGTGGCAGACGGGCTCGCTGAACTCGCCCCGGGACGACCAGACCTGGTCGGCCAGCGGCTACCTGCGCATGATCCTCAACGGCGTGTTCGGGGTCGGATTGACGACCGAGGGCATGACCCTGACGCCGACGCTCCCGGCGGGCTGGGGTGACGCCACGATCACCGGTCTGCCGTATCGTCAGGCCACACTCGACATCACGCTGCGTGGTGCAGGGAACGAGGTCTCCGCCGTGTCGCTCGACGGTGCGGCGCTGGCAGACGCGGTGATTCCTTCCGACCTCACCGGAAGCCACTCCGTGGTGATCACCCTCACCGGTGCGGACGGCACAGCGGATTACGACAGCGACGGCACCCCTGATGCGACCGACCAGTGCCTGGTCTCCGCGGGAACGACTGAGCTGCAAGGATGCCCTGACGGCTGGAAGATCGAGGCCGAGGACGCGGTCTTCACCAACACCTACCGTGGTGGCGACGCGCACGCTGGTGCCAGCGGAGGCGATTTCGCGGGCCGTATGTGGGATCAAGGCGACTCCGTGGCCTTCCAGGTCGGCAAGGCCACGAGTGCCTCGCAGCCGGGTTCCGTGGTCATCCGCTACGCCAATGGCTACGGCGACAACCGCACGTTGTCGTTGTACAGCGGCAGTGACAAGGTCGGCCAGGTCGCCTTCCCGCCGACTGGAAGCTGGGATTCGTGGTCGGAGGTCACCGTACCCGGTGTCGACCTCACAGGTAGCCCGGGGGCGCTCACGCTGCAGTGGGACGCGGGCGACAACGGACGGGTGAACCTCGATTGGATCGGCTTCCGGGCCACGGACATCGCGATCACCGACCTGGGCGCAGAGCCCATCGTGGCCGGAAGCCCTGTGGACCAGCAGCTTGCGGCGAGTGGCGGGCATAGCCCCGTCAGCTTCGCGGTCACTTCAGGGACCCTGCCCGCAGGCCTTGGGCTGACGACCGGAGGTCACTTGACCGGAACCCTGACGGAGCCGGGGAGCTACTCCTTCACCGTGACGGTCACCGATGCCGATGGCAAGCAGACGGCCGTGCCAGTCGCCCTGACTGTCACGACCACCACCACGACCACGCTGACCTTGAGCGCGGCCACCCAGACTCGCGGCGCGGCTCCGGTTCAGGCCGCTGTGGCAGTGGCTGCGGGATCGGGGACCGCGAAGCCGAGTGGCACCGTCGAGATCCTCGATGGGTCGGCCGTCATCGCCTCGGGGGCGCTGGTGGATGGGGCTGTGACGGTTGCGCTGCCCGCGACGCTCTCCGTGGGAGCGCATCACCTCACGGCGCGCTACCCGGAGTCCGACCCACGCTGGGAGCCCTCCGCCTCGGATCCCCGGACGCTGACGGTGACCAAGGCGGCTCCGCAGCTCACCGTGACCACGTCACGGCCATCCGTGGTCGCCGGCACCGCATCGGTGGCGACGGTGGTCGTCAAGGCGACGGGGGTCGTCCCGACGGGCACGGTCACACTGTCCGAGTCCGGCAAGACTCTTGCGACCGTCAGACTGGGTGCCGGTGGACGCGCCACCGTGACGCTGCCTGCCTTCACGACGGCTGGATCGCACACCGTGCAGGCCGCCTACCAGGGAAGCAGTGAGGTCAGTGCCGCCAACGGCCAGGTTCGGGTCGGGGTGACGAAAGCCGCCTCCGCCGTGAAGGCGAAGGCGAAGAAGTCGGTCAAGCGCGGCAAGAAGCTCACGGTCAAGGTCGCGGTCTCGGCGCCCAGCGGGCTGAGCCGTTCCGGAGTCGTCAGGATCAAGGACGGCAAGCGGACGGTGGCCACGGTCAAGGTCGGCGCGGCCGGGTCGAAGAAGGTCAAGATCCACCTGAGCAAGCGGGTGGGCAAGCACAAGGTCAAGGTGACGTTCACGGGCAATGCGGGGCTGACGTCCGTGAGCAAGAAGGTCACGGTGAAGGTCCGCCGCTGAGTCACTGAGTCACTGAGTCACTCAGCAGGACGCGCTCGGGGTGGGAGGGGTGACCCCTTCCCACCCCGAGCCGCTGTTCCCAGGGTTGGTGTAGCATGATTGTCGTGACTGGAACCCGTTGGTATCTGCGCTTTATGCAGGCTCCTGGTGGAGCCGTGCAGGCGCGCGCCTGACCAACCTTCCACCTGGAGCCACAGGGCCTTGGACGCCATTGCGTCCGGGCCCTTCGTCGTTCAGACGGGCAGGCTCCTGTGAAGCCGTGCGGATCGGCTCGTCTGGTTCCCCACTCTGCGAACGGAATGAACCCATGACCGTCCACGTCGATTCACCCCAGACCAGCGATCTGCGGGTACGTGCGCTGGAGCCGCTTCCGGCTCCCTTGACCGTCCGAACCGACCAGCCCTTGCCGCCGAGCAGTGCGGACCTGGTGCGGCGCAGCCGGAACGAGATCCGCGCGGTGCTCGACGGCGAGGACGACCGCCTGGTCGTGGTGGTCGGCCCGTGTTCCATCCATGACCCGGTGGCCGCCCTCGACTACGCGCGTCGACTGTCCGCACTGGTTCCGGAACTGGACCGTGACCTGGTCATCGTGATGCGGGTCTACTTCGAGAAGCCCCGCACCACCATCGGGTGGAAGGGACTGATCAACGATCCGCACCTGGACGGATCGCACGACATCCAAGGCGGTCTGCGACTGGCACGCCGGGTGCTGCTCGATGTGCTCGCTGCGGGGCTGCCCGCAGCCTGCGAGTTCCTCGAACCGACCAGTCCGCAGTACATCGCCGATGCGGTGTCATGGGGAGCTATCGGTGCCCGCAATCCCGAGAGCCAGGCGCACCGCCAGCTCGCCTCCGGATTGTCGATGCCCGTCGGCTTCAAGAACGCGACTGAGGGCAGCGTGCAAGCTGCGGTGGACGGGTGCATCACCGCTGCCAGCTCGCACGTCTTCTTCGGGATCGATGCGCAGGGGCGCGCTGCCGCGGTCGAGACCGCGGGCAACCCGGATTGTCACGTCATCCTGCGCGGCGGCGCGACCGGCCCCAACTACGACGATGCTTCGATCGCGCACGCTCTGCAGATCGTCGCCGGCGCGGGACTTCCGCAGCGTCTGGTCGTTGACGCCAGCCACGGCAACTCGGGCAAGTCCGAGGTGCGCCAGGCAGAGGTCGCCCGAGAGCTCGCCGCGTCGATCGCCGCTGGCAATCAGGGCATCTTCGGGGTCATGCTGGAGAGCTTCCTCGTGGCAGGGAGCCAGCCGCCCGCACCGGACGGCCTGGTGTACGGCCAGTCCGTGACGGACAAGTGCATCGACTGGGATACGACAGCCGACTTGCTGCGGGAGCTGGCGGCCGCGGTGCGCGCACGTCGTCAGGGCTGAGCCTGGGCCCTGATGGGCGGGAACCCTGGTGGGGGCGGCCGCTCCGCATTGTCTGCTGCGCTACTGTTGAGTAGCATGAGGGCATGGTCGCGAGTGGCCGCGCAGTGGCGCTCTCGACCCCCCCGCCACCAGGAGGCTCGCCGCATATGAGTGACGTCAATGGAATCGGCTCTCCGGCAGACGGGGATGTGCCTGCACCTGTCCCTGCCCCCGACCCTGCCCCTGGGGTTTCCCCTGCCCCTGCCCCGGGCGATGGAGCCCGGAGGCGGAGCCGCGGGCAGCAGATTGCCGTGCTGGCCGGTGCGGCGGTCGGGGTGGCCGCAGTGAGCCTGGGCGTCGTGGCCGTGGTCGCTCATCAGGGCCACCGCCCGCCGTTGGCTCTGCCGGTGGCCGAAGCCTCGGCAGCATCTCCGCAGCCCCTCGCGGGGGTGACCCAGGAACCGGCCGATCCGAGTCCCTCCGCAACCGCCGATCCGGTTGATACGGGAGCGGAGCAGGGCAACGACAGTCTCGACCGGGCGTATTACGAACGCACTCCGCTGCCGGACCACCTCAGGGCGCTTTATGACATGCCATTAGAAGAGTTTAAACAACAGCCAAAAGAGGAGCAACTTAAATTATGGTCATGGATATCTCAGCGACAAGATGACTTTGACGCAGACTATGCCTTAGTAACGGGTAGTAAATGGGCGAAGGATATTGTCCCGGTTGCCGAAACAAACACGGGGCAACAGTTGGTCAACAGGGTTGCTGCCTATGATAGAATGGCACTCACTCTATTTGACCCTAGCGACCCCACTAAACGTGACCTTAATGAAGCGTTAAAGGTTGTAGTTGCAACACAACACAGTGGTGAGGATAATAGTCTTTATGCAGGCTTTATGAATCAAGTTACAAACATGCCAGTTCCTTCACCACGCGACGAGACAATCCTTACTATGGCTGCAGAACAAACCTTTGAGAACCGGGCCTCCGTGATTACGAAGACGAGTAAGCCTTACGAGTCTGATGATGGATACACCGCAATTGACGTCTTCTTTGAAGACACTGACGGTGACCCACTTGTCAGTACCTACCGCATTGTGCCGTTTATTGACTATACCGGCAAACCAGCATCTGCGGTTACTAGAGAAACGAATCTGCCCCACTAGTCGCTGACGTCCGAGTCGGGCCACCTCCGTGGGGACTGTCCGTCAAACGGTGCGGGGGCTCCGGCGGTCTTCATCAGTGAGTGGTCCTCTCGAACCGTCCAGCGACGGTGATCGCGAATGCATTGATCGCGCGCTTCCCCCTCATCACCCAGCATGCCCGGCCCCCACCGGTGGGGTCAGGCGACTGCTTCACGAGATCAGGCGCGTCAACGCCGTAGCCTTGCACGGGGCCGTCCTTGGGAGACCTTCGCGCCGTAGACCGGGTCGAACTGGCCCTCGCGGTCCCTGGGAACCTCGATTTCGACCGGACCGATCTCGGTCAGCTCCGCGTTCTCCATAGTCTCGGCCGCATCAGCCACGGCCATCTCCTTCCGGATCAGACCGGACTCACACACCGCTCTTCAGACGATCCCGGTGGTGGACCCGCAACGGGTGGCCGGACGAAGCCAATGACGCGCCAGAAGGAGACACACGTTCTTGCCGCGAGCCCCCGGGATGGCCCCGAGTTCTCTGTCCAAGAAACGCAAGAACCCGGAACCACCTGACGTGGGACCGGGCTCTTGCTGTCTGCATCTTCAGCTGGTCGGGGTGACAAGATTTGAACTTGCGACCTCTTCGTCCCGAACGAAGCGCGCTACCAAGCTGCGCCCCACCCCGTGGCCATGAAGCGAGTTCACTCTACCTGACCAGGGGCGCTGACAGGAAACCGAGTCGCGTCACCGGGCCGCCAGGGTCAGCAGCGTGGCGGACGGGCGGCAGGCGAAGCGCAACCGGACCTGCGGGCTGGTGCCGACTCCGCCGCTGACGTGCAGCCACGTCGAGTCCGCTGCCCGGCCCGCGGGGGAGTCGGGGCGGTCGCCGGGCCAGCCGTGCAGCCCGGCGACACGCTCGCGGTCCAGATCGCAATTGGTGACCAGGGCCCCGATGCCCGGCAGGCAGAGCTGGCCGCCATGGGTGTGCCCCGCCAGGATCATGTCCGCGCCGTCTCGCCAGAGGGCCGCCAGGGCCCGCGCATAGGGCGCGTGGACGACGCCCAGCCGCAGGCCGGTCGAGTCAGAAGCGGACCCGGGGGCGGGCATGGTGTCCCGGTTGATGTGGGGATCGTCCATGCCCACCAGGGCGACGTGAGTTCCCCGGAGGGTGATGGCATCCCGTCTGTTCGTCAGGTCAGTCCATCCGGCTGACCTCAGCCGCGAGGTGAACACTGCGGTGGGAAGGTCGGGAGCCTTCTCACGGTGGTGGTGCGCCCCGATGCCCGGCAACAGGTACCTCAAGGGGTTCTTGCGACCGGGGGCGAAGTAGTCATTGGAGCCGAGCACAAAGGCCCCCGGAAAGCCCAGCAGTGGCTCCAGGGCATGCAGCAGCGGCCACAACGAGTCGGGGTGGCCGAAGTTGTCTCCCGTGTCGATGACCAGGTCAGGACCGAGGCTTGCCAGGTCGCGGAGCCAGGCGACCTTGTCGGCCTGCGAAGGGATCAGGTGGATGTCAGAAACGTGCAGCACGCGCAGCGGCGGTGAACCGGGCGGCAGCACGGGTACCGTCGCCTCACGCAACTCGAAGCGGTGCGCCTCCCAAGCGGCTGCCGCCACGCCAGCCGCAGCGAGGGCAGTGGCGGCACCTGCCGTGACGGCCAGGTCGCGCAGCATGGGGTGTCGCATCGCGGGCAGGGAAGACCCGCTCACGACTTCTTCTTGCCCTTGCTCTTCGAACTAGTCGACTTCTTGCTGTCCGACGACTTCTTGTCGGTCGACTTCGAGTCGTCCGCCTTCTTGGGGGCGACGTAGGCTTTTCCGACCAGGGAGTAATTGACGGCCGGGAAGGACTTGGCCGACTTCTTGGCCAGTGCCGTGTCCATGAAGGTCTTCCAGGTCGGTCCGGCGATCGTCGACCCGTAGATGTTCTGAGTGGCACGACCCGCAACGCTGATGTGGCGCATCTCGAGGTCCTTGGTGGGGTTTCCCACCCACACCGCGGTGCTGAGCTGCGGGGTGTAGCCGACGAACCAGGTATGCGTGTTGTTGCCTGCCGTACCGGTCTTGCCCGCTGCCGGGCGTCCTCCCGACAACGAGAGCGCGGGCGCTCCGCCTCCTGGCCTGATGACGCCTTGCAGCGCATAGGTCACGGCATTGGCGATGTCGGCATCGACGACGCGGCGGCAGTCGGCGTCGGGCACTTTGAGCTTCTTGCCGGAGGCGTCCTTGACCGAGACGATGGCGATGGGATCGCAGTACTTTCCCTCATTGGCGAACGTGGCGTAGGCGGCAGCCTGCGCCAGCGGGGAGGTGTTCTGAACCCCTAGCGTCATGGAGGGCGTGACCTCGACTCCGTCGTCGGTGAAGTATCCGTCGGAGGAGTCCTCGCCGTTGGTCAGCGACGGCCGGAACCCGATGTCGTAGGCCGTGTCCGCGAGGTCGCACAGATCGAGCTGCTGCTCCATGGCGGCGAATCCGGTGTTG
>JAATES010000048.1 GCA_015655615.1 Actinomycetales bacterium | reverse complement strand
TTCAGCCGAATAGTTGAAGCTCTGGGGGTAACGAAAGTATTCCTGCAGGGCGACCAGGTCGTCGTATTGGCTTAGCGACACCGCGGTGATCTGGGCGGCCAGGGCCGCGGTCTGGGCGAGGTGAGCCGTGGACGCCACGACGGTGTAGTCCGCGTCCGCCGGTCCTTCCCCTGAGCCCGTCTTCCGCAGGATCGACGCACTGAGAAGCTCCGGGCGGGCCGTCAGGACATAGCTGTCCGGCAGGTCGCCGGCGGTGCGGAGCTCGCCGTGAGCGGCGTCGAACGTGCCGCGTTCCACGCCGCTCACGGAGGCCGGCGCCACGGTGAGGGGCAGGGCATCCCCGGCCAGCCCCTCCACGGTGATCGTCCGCGTGAACTCGTCTGCCCCAGGCTGCTGGGCGGAGGCGGCGTCGTGCAGCAGCTGCCCAGGCTGGATGGGGGACCTGTCGGACGACTGACGAGCGGACCAGGTGAGCCCGTCGAAGGTCACGAAGGTTGACACACGCATGGGCTCGCGCTGTGCCTCCGACAGTACGGTTGCGCGGGGGGACGAGGAAGGGGGTGCGGCGGTGACCGCATCCTGATACCGGTAGGCCACCGAGCTGGACTGAGAACCCAGATTCTGTCCGACCTCCACGTTGGTGGTCAGGCGGACCGAGCCGTGCCGGGGTACCAGATCGCCGAACCAGGTGAGGTCACGTGCGGAGCCCGTGTCGATCAGGGCGGGGGAGGCGGCGACGGCGAGCACGGCGACGACCAGGCCCGCTGCCGCAGCGATGGAGTTGCGGCGGATGGCGTGGGGCACGGGACGGAAGGTCACGGCCAGGAGAGCGATCAGGGCGGCCGCGACCAGAGCCACCTGCACCGCGGCGATCTGCTGCAGGAACGCCAGCGGTGCGGCCCACAGCCCGGCCACGGGAAGGAGCGCACCCCAGGTCATCTCCAGGCCGACCACGAGGGTGTCCGTGACGAGGTACAGGACCACGGCGCCGATGACGAGGAGCAGCACCAGCGACTCGGAGCCGGGCAGGGGAATCGAGCCCTCCTGGATCTCGGAGCCGACGCTGCCGAGCAGGTCCCCCAGCGCCTGGAAACGGTCAGCGATCGGATCGAACCATGCGGCCACGGTCTTGACCAGGCTCAGGCTCGCAGGCACCGACCGGGCAGGGGCGCCCTCCACCGGGCTACCGAAGCGCACCACGACGGCGGTGGTCATGACCAGGACCCCGGCCATCAGGGGCCCGAGCAGGGCGAGGACCGAGTACCGGACCCGTGACCAGCGGAGGGCGAGGCGCATCACCCCCGTCACCACGACTGTCGCCAGCACGGCGGACGTGACGGTCCGCTGCCACGCGCCCGGTTCGATGACCTCGGCGAGCCCCTGGACCGAGACCACCGTGATCAGGGCGGTCAGCGCGGTGCGCCAGAGGATCGGAACCAGAGGGGGCTGCGCGGGGGTGGTCCCGGTCGCCGGTGCGACGGTCATGAGGCCACGGCCCGTCCTGCGATGTCTGCAAGGTCGTCCTGTGGTTCCGCGATGACGACCCACCAGCCGGCACGACGCAACTCGTCGGCGGTCTCTGCCGCGGTCTGGCTGCCGGGCGATCCGGTCCCGGCGATCACCACGGCGCGCAGGGTCCCGGCAGGAGCGTGGTGCGCCCGCCGGGCTACCATCGCCGCGGTGGCGGGAGGCAAGGGGCCCAGGATCACGGTGGCAGACCGCGAGCCCGTACGCAGCAGAGTGCCGAGGAGGTCGTCGGCGCTCGCGGCCACGGGGTGATCGGGCACATCCGTCAGCAGACCGGGGATGTCGCCGTCTGCCGCCTGGAGCGTCAGGCCAGTGCCGGGGGAGGTGCTGATCTCGAGCCTCACCCGATGTCCCGCAGCGGCATAGGCCAGGGCGAGGGTGGCAGTGAGGTCGATCGGCCACTGCGCCACCTCATAGCCGACGCTGGGCCCCTTCGTGATCCGCGGGCGGCGTGGCAGGGCAACCGAGCTGGGCCGACGGGGCTGTGCCCGGCCGGAGCCGGGAACGCGGCCGATCAAGGATCCGTCCAGGATGAGCAGGACCGGCGTGGTCGGTGCGGATTCGTCGGTGCGGACCATGACCGTCCGGCGCCGCGCCGTGCTGGGCCAGTGGACCCGGCGGATGTCATCGCCAGGGACGTACTCGCGCAAGATCGCGTCGTCGGGATTCGGTGTGCGAGTGCCGGCCTCATTCGCGTCGCCCAGAGAACGGTCGGTGATGTCCCGGTGCTTGACCTCGAAGGGCAAGGTGACGGTGCGCGGCCCCACCGTCACCGTCGTGCGCCGCTGCTGGCGGACGGTGGTGCGCCAGAGCCCCAGATGATCGACGAACCGCAGGGTGACGGGCCCCAGTTCCCATCGTCCGCGCGCCCACGGCTCGATGTAGTAGGCAGCCTCCCAGCCCGTGTCGCCGGCGCGGAGCGTGACCTCGCCACCGCGCGGTGCCAGGTGCTCGTCCACATGGTCCCGGATGGTCGCGTCGGTCCGCGTCAGCAATGCACGGGGGATCCGGGTGCCGAAGACCCGTACCGTGATCACCGCCGCGTACCCGCGGGCGGGCATCGCGGGCCGGATCCCCCGGCTCGTGTCGATGGTGGCGCGCCGGAGCACGACCTGCGTCCACACAGCCACGGCGCCGGCCAGCAGGAGTGCCAGCAGTCCGGCCAGGCCCAGAGCCAGAGGCGCGGTCAGCGCAGTGCCGAACCCGATCGCGATCAGGACGACGCTGATGAGCCACACGGCGATGCCCCGCGCGGTCGGCCTGGTGCGCGGGGGGCGCTCCTCAGGCGGCGGCTCACGCGTGCCCGGTGCCATCACTCTGGCTGGGGAAGCGCCGTGGCGGCCACCACCTGCTGC
>JAATES010000071.1 GCA_015655615.1 Actinomycetales bacterium | reverse complement strand
GGGTCGGTCGGGTCCGTGGGTGTGCCCGGGTCGGTCGGGTCCGTGGGTGTCCCCGGATCTGTCGGATCCGTGGGTGTCCCCGGATCTGTCGGATCCGTCGGGTCGGTGGTGGTGCAGGATGTGATCCGGTTCCAGGGTTTGCCCTCGCCGAGGTTCGATGCGGGGATTTGTCCCTGGGTCCACCACTTCGCTTGATAGACGAAACCCTCATAGGAAACCTGGGTGCCCCCGTCGTACGCGGTGGTCGCATTCCACGGGGCCACACCCGTGCACGACCCACCCGGATCGGTCGGATCTGTGGGGTCCGTCGGATCGGTCGGATCTGTGGGATCGGTCGGATCGGTCGGATCGGTCGGATCTGTGGGGTCCGTCGGATCGGTGGCCTCCACCGGTCCGGTGCGGGCGCTTCGCAGTGAGGTAGTCAGTGTGGAGATGAGCTCGTTGTTGCGGTCGCCCGAGAGCTCCCACCACATGCCACCTCCCAGGCCCAGATCGGCGATATACTTCGCCTTCTGGGTGATCGTCTGGGTGTTGTCGTAGGACCACCAGGTCTTGGTGGTCGCGTCATAGCGCCAGGCTGCTCCGACCGTGGCGCTGTAATAGCCAGTTCCGATGTTCTTGATGACGTCGTAGTTGTTGATCCCCGCCTCATACTGGCCGGTCGCAGCGCTGAGCGAGCCCGTGGCCCAGGGGGTCTGGCTGGATACGTTGGACCAGCCCCGGCCATAGGCCGCCAGACCGATGCCAAGCTGGCTGCGGGAGATGCCTTTGGCCGTATATAGCTTGACCGCCTTGTCCACGCTGAACTTCTTGTCGGCCGCCCGGCTATCGGCCGGATCGTCGTAGAGGTTGCCCTGATGCCCGGTCTTGGTCAAGTCCCAGGCTCCCCAGAGGTCATAACCCTGGATGTTGCCGTAATCGAGAGAGGAGAACAGCTGAGGGTCGTTCCAGCCTCCGGCTGTGATGTCTGCGGGGTTCGCGGGCAAGAAGGCCGAGAGGAGGTACTTCTTCCCCGTTTGGGCGCCAAGCGCGTCGAGCTGCGTGCGGAACTCTTTGAGCAACGCCTTGAAGTTCGCCTTGTCATTGACGGTATCGACGTAGTTGTTGGCCTGCCCCGTGGTGGTTCCGGGCCACTCCCAGTCGATGTCGAAGCCGTCGAAGATCCCGGCAGCGCTGCCGGTGCCCCCGAATCCGTCGATGAGGGGCAGGTTGCCCTTGATGAAGAGGTTGATGCAGCTGGTCACCAAGGCCTTGCGCGTGGCGTCGGTAGCGGCGGCTTTGGAGAAGTACTTCGAGTAGGTCCAGCCACCCAACGACATCATGACCTTGAGTTGCGGATGCTTGGCCTTGAGCTGTTTGAGCTGGTTGAAGCTACCCATGATGGGCTGTCCCCAGGTGTCGGCCTGGCCCGAGACGGAATTGCTCGCCGAGTAGGACTTCCCGTAGTCCGCGTAGGCGTCGCCGGAACCCTCCGGGGACCCCTCTTGGGCCGCCTTATTTGCCTCGAAGCAGGTGAGAGTCTCATTGTGAATATTTCCGAATGCGTAATTAAGGTGAGTGAGTTGCGAGGCGGTTCCATTGGTCTCGAGGTTCTTCACGTGAAAGTCTCGGGCGTAAACTCCCCATTGGGAGAAGTATCCGACATTGCGGTAGCCGTTGATGGCGGACTCGCCGCTCGATGCGGCGGCTGTGACTGCCGTGACCGTCGTTTCCGATGTGGCGGCAGCCGTGGCTTGCGGGGCGCCAGCAGTGAGGGAGAGTCCGGTGATCAGCGCGGCGGTCGAAGCGGTGCCGATCCATCCGCGCCATCGGTTCCGCCTGCGGTGAGGGAGCGTCATTGCCCATTCCTTCCTGGTTATTGATACTCGTATGAGATCGCTATCAGTGGGTGCGATACCACGATTCCACAGTTCGGCATATTCTGCATCATATTCGGTGGGGGAATCGCGACATTCATCGTGAGCGAGAGTCACGGAGCCGGTGGAGGACCGGGGTGGAGCCCGGCTGAATCGACGTCTGCGGCGGGGTCGTGACAGGGACGCGCGCGTGGCCTAGCCTGGGGCGATGTTCAGGACCAGGTGGTCTCCACCCGATGACTACTTGCCACCGGAGGAGGACTCGTCACCCCCGCCGGCAATTGTCGAACTGCAGGCCACCTTCTCTGACCGCACGGTGATCACCTTGGTCGTCACCAGGCAGGCAGCTGACGGGGAGGCCTTGCTGCCCCTCGACGAGGTCGAGACCGCGCTGACGCAGCGCAGAATCGTCGCGTCGGTCCTGGACGGTGCGGTGGAGGCCCGTCAAGACGTGATCCGGGCACGGGTCGCGGTCACTGCCGATGGGCGCACTCTCGTCGAGGACCGCGCAGGGGCCCTGTCCGGAGGGCAGCAGGTCGAGGAGCTCGTTGCGGGGCTGGCGCACTTGTGGGGTCGGCAGATCACAGCCGATGACGGCTGGGACGAGTGGGTCGAGGGTGATGGCTCACCCGAGGTGACTCCGGGCGAAAGTCGGGGGTCTGTTGGTGGTGCTGCGGCCAGTCGATCGTCGGACGAGGGTTCTCCTCTCGAGCATTCTCTTTTCTGGTGGCGGCGAACGCCCCGAGCCGAGGCTGTCGCCTACGAGCTTGCGATGGACTTGCAGAGCCCTGTGGACTTCGGCGTCCGGGGTGAGGTGGCCTATGCGAGTGCTGTGGTGCCGGGAGTCATCGAAGGTCTGCCTTGGCAGGGCAAGGAACTGCCCGGTGGAGCGGTGTCAGTGGCCGGTCAGACAAGATGGGTAGCGACCAGGTCGGATAGCGGTTCAGAAGTGACGCCGGTGATCCGGGTCGGGCCGCCTCCACGGGTCGTCCTGCAGAGTCCGTTGGCCAGCGAAGCCGGCCGATTGGCATCGGCGTTAGCGGCGATTGATGCAGTTCCAGTGCCGGAGTGGCGCGGAGTCGAGATTGCCGCTGCGGTCTTCGATCACATTGTGGAGGTCCAGCTGACCCAGCCGCTGGGAACGGTGGAGGAGAGGTTCGCGCTCGTGGCCGGGTCACTGGGGGTGCCGGAGTCTGTCCTTGATGCGGTGGAAGCCGGCCAGATGGACCTGGCAGAAATGCTGGAAGGCCCGGATCGTCTCAGCAGCGAACTCGCGATGGCTTCATCGGGGAGAGTGCGGCGCGTCGAACCGTCGAAATCCCTGATAGGCGCCCTGCGGGCTGAATTGCTCTACGAGATCGCCGCCAAGGCCGCCGGTGGTTCTTGGATCGATCGATGGCTGGCCTGGTTGCTGGATCGTCCGGTCTTGATGCTGGTCTATGGCTGGACGGAGATCATGCTGGGAAGCGTCCTGGCGCTCGGTGCCTGGGGCGTCTTCGGTGAATCACACCACCTGTTCGGTGAGTGGTGGGCGACCTGGCTGCTGACTGCTGTGTGGCTTCTTGACGGGATTCCGACCGTCGTTGCTGCCTACGAACTGAGGCGCCGCAACGGGGCCTGGCGCGTCCCTGTGCTTTAGGTGATGACGGGCAGTACGCAACCGGTGGGCAGGATTTGCAGTCATTCAGCCGAGCGTGTTGGTGAGGTGGGCGCTGATTGCTGCGACATCCGCAGGCGTGAGGCATGCGCCGCAGTCGACGATGTGGTGTGCCAGGAAGACCTGCCCCAGTACGGTCACGCTATCGTCTATGGCAGTGGGCTCGATGTCATGTGCGCAGAAGCACATCAGGCCGCGGACCGTCGATCTGTGGGGCGGTTCGAGAAGTGCAGCGACTGCCAGGACCGCCTCCGACAATGCGTCTGACTGCTTGGTTCGGAGAAAGCCGTTTTGGCGCAGTCTCCCGTGGTCAGTCGTAATATCGCCAGTCCAGTTCTTGGCGTCGATCAGGATGATCCCTCCGGGGCCAACCACGATGTGATCGAGGTTGGCTTTGGGCCGACCCGGCCAATGCAGGTCATGCAAGGCGGTCCAGCCGTAGCACGCCAGCACCTCGAGAGATTCGGCTACCCGGCGTTCGCCTTCGGCCCCAGATTGCCAAGCTCTCTTCTCGCGCTGAATTCGATCGATGTCATCATGGACAGACTGTCGTAACTGTTCCAGCTGCGCTTCTCGTATCCGTAATTGTTCAAGCCGGCGCGCGCGACGAGTCGCTTGCATCTCCGCACCGAAACCTGCTTGCCCCATTGCCTGCCCCCTTCGGTCCTAATACAGTGTGCCACTCGAGCGGGCAGTCCTGGGAATCGGAGTCCAGTTTATGTGGATTTGATGACCGAAGAGCGATGTGGGGCAGTTCGAATAAGCAGCTGCAGAAGCGTGGACTCTTGCTAGGCCGTGACGGCCTGGACGCCGTGCACCACCAGCTCGACGCCGATCACCAGGATCAAGAACCCCATCACCCGTACGAGGGCGCCGATGGCGCTGGGACCCATGCGGTCCACCAGCGGGGTCCCCCAGCGCAGGATCACGGAGATGACGGCAGCGATGACGGCGATGGCGAGGATGATGCCGATCCGGGGGAGCACCCCGGGGTTCCGGGCGGTCAGGGCGATCACGACGCCGATGGCGCCGGGGCCTGCGATCAGCGGCAGCGCCATGGGAGTCATTGAGATGTCGTCACGGGACTGGGCGTCGTCACGCTCCGCGGCGGTGAGGTTCTCACGCGGGGTGAGCAGGCCGAAGCCTGAATGCGCGACGACGATCCCGCCGCCGATCTGCAATGCGGCCAGTGAGATCCCGAAGACGGTCAGGATCAGGGATCCGAGCGCGGCGAAGACCGCCAGGATGGCGAACACCCACAGTCCTGTGCGCCAGGCCTGCCTGCGGACCTGGTCGGCGGGCATGGTCGCGGTGAGCGCGGCATAGGTCGCAACGGCGCCGACCGGGTTGGTGATCGGCAACAACGCTGCGAGCGACGCGGCTGCGACGGCGAACATGGCGCTCATTGCTTGAGCGTATCCGTGGCGGGCCGGACCAGCATGCCTTCCGGAGGGTGCGAGGGTTCCGGTGGCAGAATCGTCCCATGGCCATCGAACCCGATACCAAGGACTGGACCTGGGTGCTGCACCGCGAATGCCCTGAGTGCGGACTCGCCGCCAGTGACGTCGATCCGTCGACCATCGCCGCTCTGGTCCGCAGTAGTGCGGTGTGGTGGACGGCCGTGCTGGCCCGGAGCGATGTCCGCGAGCGGCCGGACGAGTCCACCTGGTCGGCGCTGGAGTACGGCTGCCATGTGCGGGACGTGTTCGAGGTGTTCGAGCGGCGCCTTGCCCTGATGCTCAACGAGGACGACCCGCTGTTCGACAACTGGGATCAGGATGCGACTGCGGCTGCTGGGGACTACGCGCATCAGGACCCGGCGGGCGTCGCCATCGACCTCGGCGAACGGGCCGAGCGGTTCGCGGCGGAGCTGGATGCGGTCGGGGACCGCTGGTCACGGACGGGGCGCCGGTCCAACGGGTCGGTCTTCACTGTGGCGACGCTGGCACAGTACGGCTGGCACGACGTATGGCATCACCTGCGGGACGTGGGTGCGCCGTCGGGCGCGGAGGGATAGGACAGCGGCGGGGTGGACGCGGGTTCCGTCGTCGTCGCCAGAGCCGCGCGGTGGGTCAGGTGGAGTAGTGCGACCGGTCACGCGGGCGGGAAGGCTGTGGCGAGCGTTTGCAGCACGGCTTGTGTGGCGGCCGGATCCAGGTCGCC
>JAATES010000194.1 GCA_015655615.1 Actinomycetales bacterium | reverse complement strand
CTCGAAGCCACCGTCGTCTCGGTCGACGACGTCGTTCACGATGCTGTGGATCGGGCGCGCACGGTCGCCAATGCCCGCCACCATGAGATTGTGGAACCGGAAGCATCAGGCCTGCGGGTGTATGGGGACTACGACTTGCTGGTCACGGCCCTGCGAAACCTCGTCGACAACGCCGTCTCCTATTCCCCGGACGGGACTCCGGTGCGGATCGCCGTGCGGGCTGAGGGCGGATTGGTGGACTTCGTCGTGCTCGATGAGGGCGTAGGGATCACCGCGGAACAGCGGGAGCGGATTTTCGAGCGGTTCTACCGGGCGGACCCGGCCAGGGCCCGGGACACCGGAGGCACCGGACTCGGGCTGAGCATCGTCAAGCATGTGGCGCTCGACCATGGCGGCGAAGTCACAGTGTGGTCAGAGCCGGGGCGGGGTTCGACCTTCACGCTCCGTATTCCGGAGGCGTCCGTATACCACGGACGCCCGGCACACCATGAGGAGGAGGAGACCCCATGACGCAGATCTTGGTGGTCGAGGACGGAGAGTCCTACCGGGAGAGCCTGGTGTATCAGCTCGAACGGGAGGGATTCGAGGTGGTGGCCGTCGCCGATGGTCTCTCCGCGCTGGAGGTCTTCGACGCCACGGGAGCGGATCTGGTGCTCCTGGATCTGATGCTGCCCGGGCTGTCGGGCATCGAGGTATGCCGGGAGCTGCGTCGCCGAGGTGACGTCCCGGTCATCATGCTCACCGCGAAGGACAGTGAGATCGACAAGGTCGTGGGCCTCGAGATCGGTGCCGATGACTATGTCACCAAGCCCTACTCGTTCCGTGAGCTGCTGGCTCGGATGCGGGCCGTGCTCAGACGCCGCGGTTCCGCTCCCGGCGCTCCGGACGCACACGACGCTGATCTCGGCACTCCCGCGATGACGGCTGAGGCGGTGCGTGCCGTGTCGCGGGCGGACGACCAGCTCGATGACGAGGTACTGATCGCGGGTGACGTGACCATGGACGTGGACCGGCACACGGTGCACGTCCGTGGGCAAGAGGTGGCGTTCCCGCTCAAGGAGTTCGAACTGCTCGAATACCTGATGCGCAATGGCGGGAGGGTACTGACTCGTGGCCAGCTGATCGATAGAGTGTGGGGTTTGGACTATGTGGGTGACACGAAGACGCTTGACGTGCACGTCAAGCGCATCCGGGCGAAAATTGAGGTCGACCCCGGGATGCCGCGGCTTCTGCTGACGGTCCGAGGACTGGGATATAAGCTTGCCCAGGATGTCCTCCGCTGAATTCCGAGGTCGGCACGCAGCCGGTCGGATCGCTACTGAAACGTATTCGCCCACAGGAAAAGGCTGCTGTCGGCTAGGGACGTACACGCATCCGGCCAGACATGCGTATTATGGACCGTTGTGCTCCGCAGTTCCGCCCGGAGGCGGGTGAGGGGTGAAATGTGGAACACCATACTGTCCACTATCGAATGGCCTGCCCAGGAATTGAGATGTGATGGCTTCAGATGTTGGTCGAATGAGTCGCCGATTGGTGCTGGAGTACTTGTCCACCAAAGGTGACGCCACCCGGTCAGAATTGGTGGCCGCCATGGGGATGTCGTTCTCCGCGATCTCCACGTTGGTCATCCAGCTCCGGGACGAGGGGCTGGTCGAAGAGGTTCCCACCAGCGCAGATTCAGGTATGGCGCGCACCGCACGCCGAGGCCGTCGTCCGGGGCTGTTGCGCCTCAAGGAGCAATCCACTCCGATTCTCGGAATCGACATCGGGCATGCGGTGGTACGCGTCGCGATCGCGGAGAGCCCCTCGGCCATCCTTGATGAGGCGGTTCAGGAGATCGACACCGACCAGTCGGCCGAACGGACCATGCAGCTGGTCGTGGAATTGTCGAGACAATTAGTCGCTCGAAATAGTCTGGCTCTAGAAGAAATCGCAGCCTGTGGTGTGGGTGTCCCGTCACCGGTTGACTCCGTTACCGGGGTGATCGACCCGCAGACCATCGTTCACGAGTGGGCGGGATTATCCCCGGGCAAAGAGTTCTCTCAGGCATTGGGAATCCCGGCCTTCATCGACAACGACGCGAACCTCGGGGCGCTCGCTGAGGCCACCCTGGGCGCGGGCGTGGGGTGCCGGACCCAGGTGTTCGTGAAAATCGGTTTCGGGATCGGGGCGGGACTGATCTTCGGTGGATCGCTGTACAGCGGTGCGAATGGTGCGGCAGGCGAGCTCGGCCATGTGCAGATCAGATCGGATGGTGTGTTGTGCCGCTGTGGGGCGCGTGGCTGCCTCGAGACAGTCGCTTCTGCCGAGCATCTGGTCGCCTCGCTGGAGGCGATTTCCGAGAGATCCCTGTCGCTGGCCGACGTCGTCGCGATGGTGGCGAGTGGCGACCGGGCCGCCACCCGGGTGTTCGTCGATGCCGGCCGCGCGGTGGGCAGGTCCCTCACGAGCATCTGCACGCTGCTCAATCCCGAGGCGGTCATCGTGGGCGGTGACATGGGAGGGGCCACTGGGCTCCTGGCCGCGCAGATCCAGGATGTCCTCACCGACAACTCGCTGCCCTCCTCGGTGCACAACTTGCGCGTGGTACCGGCGGCCTTCGGGCCACGGGCAGGACTGGTTGGTGCTCTCATCAACGCGCGGCTGCGCGGCCGCCCGGGGCCCATGCGGCCGGTGCAGCCGCTCGCCTAGTCCGTCACCGGCCTGCGATGTCGGCAGCGCTGGAGATCTCCACGAGTGTCGTTGTGGTCCGCGGGGCCAGGAAGAGGTGTCGTCGAGGTTTCTCCCGTGTTGCATCTGGTCATCCGCGCATCTCATCTTGGTCAAGATTGGCACATGTCGTCCTTGCCCCATCTCACTAAGGTCACGCCGAGGGAAGAGTTTCCTCGATGGTCCTATGTGAGGAGTTCAAGGTGCGACAAGGCAAGATGCGACAGGGTTCGCGCCGATGGGCGCCGACCGCGCTGGTCTCCTGTGGGGCGCTGGTGGCGACGTTGGGACTCAGCCTGGATCCACCGATGAGCCTTCGGCGGGTGGGCCTGGGGCTGATCGGCTTGGGAT
>JAATES010000279.1 GCA_015655615.1 Actinomycetales bacterium | reverse complement strand
GGAACCGGGCATGCTGCGCTGCGCTCTGCGGACGCTCATCAGTGGGGTGCTTGCCGTCCTTGGTGATCAGGAACGGCATGATGTCGCGGTAGGAGGCGAAGAACGGCTCCATGTCGACGACCAGGTCCTTGATCACGGGGAGTCCCTTGATGGGCTCCACGGTGATGGGCTTGTCGGGGTTGACGTCCTTCAGCAACGTCTTGCATGCCAGCCGGTTACGACCGTTGATGCGCATGGCATCGGACCCGCAGACGCCGTGCGCGCAGGACCGCCGGAAGGTCAGGGAGCCGTCCTGCTCCCACTTGACCTTGTGCAGCGCGTCGAGGATCCGGTCGGTGCCATAGGCCTGGACCTGGAACTCGTCCCAGTAGGGGGCATCGCCGTGGGTCTCGGGATTGAAGCGCAGGACGCGAAGCGTGACGGTGAAGCTCGGGACGGCACCGACCGTGGCGGTCGCATCAGCCGGAGTGTCGAGGGTGGCAGTCATCAGTACTTACGCTCCATCGGCTCGTACCGGGTCACGGTGACCGGTTTGGCCCCGAGCACCAGTTTGTAGTCGTCGAAAACGGCGGTGGCCTCGAAGGCCGATTGCGGTGAGAGCTCGGCCACCACGACGTCCGCGTCGGAGTCCCCGGCTTCAAGCGGGCGGCGATACGCCATCGTGTGCTGCATGTAGTTGACGTCGTCGCGCGTCGGGAAGTCCTCACGGAAGTGCCCACCGCGGGATTCACGCCGGTTCAGCGAGCCGATGACGACGACCTCCGCGAGGTCCAGCAGGAACCCGAGTTCCAGGGCCTCGAGCAGGTCCGTGTTGAACAGCGACCCCTTGTCCTGCACCGAGACGTTCTTGTAGCGGCGCTGCAACGCTCTGATGTCTGAGAGTGCGTGGCGCAGGGACTCGTCGGTGCG
This sequence comes from Actinomycetales bacterium, assembly GCA_015655615.1. Taxonomy (GTDB): domain Bacteria; phylum Actinomycetota; class Actinomycetes; order Actinomycetales; family Cellulomonadaceae; genus Rarobacter. The sequence continues at coordinate 9,500 of JAATES010000279.1, read as the reverse complement.
GAACACCTGGGCATTGCGGTCCATGGTCTCCTGCAGTTCCCGCCGGACGTCCGCGACGCGCTCGCCATCGGGCCGGCGGCGCATCTCCTCGAGCTCTGCGACGGTGGCATCGATGGCGTCGGCGGGCAGGTCGCGGAACTCGGCGGTCTTCGCATAGGCGGCTGCGGCCCGTCCGGCCCGCTTGCCGAACACGTTGATGTCGAGCAGTGAATTGGTCCCCAGGCGGTTGGAGCCGTGAACCGAGACGCAGGCGCATTCGCCAGCCGCATAGAGCCCTCGGACCACATGCGTGGCATCGCGCAGCACCTCGGCACTGACATTGGTGGGGATCCCGCCCATCGCATAGTGTGCCGTGGGGTAGACGGGGACGGGCTCGGTGTACGGCTCGACTCCCAGGTACGTGCGCGCGAACTCGGTGATGTCGGGCAGCTTCGCGTCGATGTGCGCGGGCTCCAGGTGGGTGAGGTCCAGCAGCACGTAGTCCTTGTTCGGGCCGGCGCCACGGCCCTCGCGGACCTCGTTCGCCATCGATCGGGCCACGATGTCCCGGGGCGCGAGGTCCTTGATCGTCGGTGCATAGCGCTCCATGAACCGTTCGCCGTCGCCGTTGCGCAGGATGGCGCCTTCACCACGAGCAGCCTCGGACAGCAGGATGCCCAGCCCGGCCAGCCCTGTGGGATGGAACTGGAAGAACTCCATGTCCTCCAACGGGAAACCTCGCCGCAGTGCCAGGGCCATCCCGTCACCGGTGAGGGTGTGAGCATTGGAGGTCGTCTTGAAGATCTTTCCCGCACCGCCGGTGGCGAAGATGATCGACTTCGCCTGGAAGATGTGGATCTCGCCGCTGGCGAGGTCGTACGCGACCACACCGGTGGCATTGACCTCCTCGCCCTCGGGGACGTGCCCTCGGGAGAGGTCGTGGTCGACCAGCAGGTCCAGAACGTAGAACTCGTTGAAGAACTCCACATTCTGCTTCACGCAGTTCTGGTACAGGGTCTGCAGGATCATGTGCCCGGTGCGGTCGGCCGCATAGCAGGCACGGCGCACGGCGGCCTCTCCGTGGTTTCGCGTATGACCGCCGAAGCGCCGCTGATCGATCTTCCCCTCAGGGGTCCGGTTGAAGGGCAGGCCCATATGCTCCAGGTCGATGACGGCCTCGATGGCCTCCTTGGCCATGATCTCGGCTGCGTCCTGATCGACCAGGTAGTCACCGCCCTTGACCGTGTCGAACGTGTGCCACTCCCAGTTGTCCTCTTCGACATTGGCCAGGGCGGCGCACATCCCGCCCTGGGCGGCGCCGGTGTGCGAGCGGGTGGGGTAGAGCTTGGAGATCACCGCGGTGGACACCTCGTTCGAGGACTCCAGGGCGGCGCGCATTCCGGCGCCGCCGGCACCAACGATCACGACGTCGTAACGATGGGTCTGCATCGGGGTGGATTCCTCCTTGAAGTGAAGCGGGGACCGGGTCAGCGGGCCTGGCAGAAACTGGCGACTGTGGAGGGATCGGCGCCCGCATGGCATGGCTCGAAGGTGAAGATCACCAGGGTTCCCAGGGTCACGACGACGATCGTCGCCGCGTACAGGAGGATCTTGAGCCACAGTCGCAGCAGGTCGCGCTGGGCGTAGTCGTTGATGACCGTGCGCACGCCATTGGTGCCATGGATCATCGCGAGCCAGAGCATCAGCAGGTCCCAGATCTGCCAGACCGGGTTGGACCACTTGCCGCCGACGAAGGCGAAGTCGATGGCGTGGACGCCCTTGCCCACCATGAGGTTCACGAACAGGTGGCCGAAGATCAGGATGATCAGGATCGCGCCGGAGGCGCGCATGAACACCCAGGAGTACAGCTCGTAGTTGCCCCGGGTGGCCTTGCGGCGGGAGTAGCGCGTCCGGGGATCGGCGATGGCGGGGGTGGTCATCAGTGGTCTCCGAACACATTGCCGAGGTGCCGGGGCAGGAACCCGGCCATCGTCACGACGAACAGTCCCACGACGACCCACAGCATGACCCGCTGGTATCGCGGGCCCTTGGCCAGGAAGTCCACCAGGATGATGCGGATGCCGTTGAAGGCGTGGAAGACGATCGCGGCGACCAGCCCGGCCTCGCCAAGTCCCATGATCGGGGTCTTGTACGTCCCGATCACCGCGTTGTAGGCCTCGGGTGAGACCCGCACCAGTGCGGTGTCGAGGATGTGGACGAGCAGGAAGAAGAAGATGAGCACGCCGGTCACGCGATGCGCAACCCATGACCACATGCCTTCACGGCCGCGGTACAACGTGCCGGTTGGTGCGCTGGGCACTTCGGCGCCTCCTGTGGCGAGTCAGGCGGGAGAGCCGTGGGGGAGCGGCCGTGCCCACAGGGACCGCAAGCGGGCCGTGGCCACGGACGACGGCAGACTCAGCCCGGTCCGGTGTTCATCACACAACTTACACGGTCCGCGGCGCCGGATCGTGCTGTCCGGTCCTGTGGTTCCGTCCCCCGGCGGGACGCCACTCACTATGCTCGGTCCATGAGCTCCGACCAGGACCCGATCGACGACTTCTTTGCCATCGTGCCCGCAGGCGGTGCCGGCACTCGGCTGTGGCCGCTGTCCCGGGCTCAGCGACCCAAGTTCCTGCTCGACCTCTTCTGCACAGGCCGCTCGCTGCTGCAGGACACCGTCTCCCGGGTGGCCCCCTTGGTGGGGCCCGAGGGCACCTATGTGGTCACCGGTGCCGAGCATGTGGCGGCCGTGACCGCACAGCTCGAATCCCCGGGCGACCGGGTGTTGGCCGAGCCGTCGCCGCGGGACTCCATGGCGGCCATCGGGCTCGCCGTCGCGGTGATCCACCATCGTCACGGCCGGTCCATCGTGGGCTCGTTCGCGGCCGACCATAAGATCGCCGGCGCGGAGCAGTTCCAGCGTGCGATGCGCCAGGCGGTCGCGGCGGCCCGTGCGGACTATCTGGTGACGATCGGCATCGCGGCATCCCGGCCCTCGACGGCCTTCGGATACATCCATAGTGGTGCGCCTGCGGCGCTGCCTGGTGCCCCTGAGGCCTGCCATGTCGTGGGATTCACCGAGAAGCCGGATGCTCGTACTGCACAGCGGTACCTCGGCACGGGTGAGTACCGCTGGAACGCCGGGATGTTCGTGGTGGCCAGCGACGTGCTGCTGCGTCACCTGGGCGAGCAGCGCCCGGCGATGCTCGCGGGACTCCAGGAGATCGCATCCGCCTGGGACACTCCGCGGCGGGCCGAGGCCGTGGCGCGGATCTGGCCCACGCTGGACCGGGTCGCGATCGATCATGCGCTGGCCGAGCCGGTGGCGGCAGCCGGTGGTGTGGTGGTGATCCCAGGGCATTTCGGCTGGGACGACGTGGGCGACTTCAACTCGCTCGCGGCATTGCTGCCCTCAGTGGACGGTGCGGGCAACAAGGTCCTGGGGGATGATGCCGATGTGCTGCACCTGGAGGTGGCCGGTTCGGTGATCGCACCGGCCTCGGGTCGGCTGATCACCGTGCTGGGGCTCGACGACGTCGTGGTGGTGGACACCCCGGACGCGCTGCTGGTGACCACCCGGGCGCGCGCGCAGCAGGTCAAGGATGTGGTCGGGATGCTCAAAGAGCGCGGACGTGAGGCGCAGACCTGAGCAGATCGGGGTGGCGTCGGCTCACCAGTCGGGCGTTTCTGCGGATCGCATCCTCGTGTGTCTATGCTCGACGACGTGACTACTCGGGACGCGGCGGGCAGGGAGGCGGTGGCGCGTCTGCACGAGGTCGTCAGCCGCTTGGAGCCAGAGCTGGTACAGATTCGGCGCAGCATCCATGCGCATCCCGAGCTGGCGCGGACCGAATCGCGCACGACGGCCTTGGTGGTCGAGCGCCTGCAGTCGGCTGGGCTGGCGCCGCGTGCGCTGCGGGGCACCGGTGCGGTGTGCGACATCGGCACGGCCCCCGCCGGGGTACGCCGCATCGCCCTGCGCGCGGACCTGGACGCGCTGCCCGTTCAGGAGACCAGCGGGCTTCCCTTCTCCTCGACGATCCCCGAGATCTCGCACTCCTGCGGGCATGATGTGCACACGACGGTGGTGCTGGGCGCCGGACTGGTGCTGGCGGAACTCGAGGCCGCCGGGGAGCTCCCGCACCCGGTGCGGCTGATCTTCCAGCCTGCTGAAGAGGTCATGCCGGGCGGGGCCCTCGACGTTCTGGAGCAGGGCGTGCTCGAGGGCGTGCGCAGTGTCTACGCACTGCATTGCGACCCGCGGTTCGACGTGGGCACGGTCGGAAGCCGGATCGGCCCGATCACCTCGGCCTCCGACCAGGTGACGGTGACCATCGACTCCCGGGGTGGCCACACCTCGCGGCCGCACCTCACTGGTGACCTCGTCTACGCGATGGGAGAGATCATCACTCAGGTTCCCGCGATCCTGGGACGGCGCCTCGACCCGAGGTCCGGGGTCAACCTGACCTGGGGAATGGTGGAGGCAGGCCAGGCCCACAACGCCATCCCGACGCATGGGGTGCTCAGAGGAACACTGCGCTGTCTGGACATTCGGGCCTGGGAGCGGGCCGCGCACATTCTCCATGATGCAGTACGACAGGTCGCCGCACCGTTCGACGTGCAGATCGATGTCCACCACGAGCGAGGTGTCCCGCCCGTCGTCAACGACGAGTCCGCGGTCAGCCGGCTCGAGGCCGCGGCACGCGAGATGCTGGGGGACGAGTCCGTCCTGCTGACCGAGCAGTCCTTGGGCGGTGAGGATTTCGCATGGTTCCTGAACAGGGTCCCCGGGGCGATGGCGCGCCTGGGGACCCGAACGCCTGGCGGGCGGCAGTACGACATCCACCAGGGAGACCTGGTCATTGACGAACGCGCCATCGGCGTCGGGGTCCGGCTGCTGACCCGCACGGCCACACTCGCCTGACCCGCCTAACGGCGCAGCACCAGGCCTGCTGCCACCGTACGGTTGGTGGACTCGTCCACGAGGATGAAGGAGCCGGTCTCACGGTTCTCCCGGTAGGCGTCCACGAATAGCGGAGCCGTGATCCGGAGGGTGACGCGGCCGATGTCATTGAGTGCGAGCTCGTCGTCCTCGATGTGCCGGTGCAAGGTGTTCACGTCGATGCGGTACTCGACGTCGCGGACCAGGGCTCGAGCCCAGCGGGTCGTGTGCTTGATCGCATACTTCTTGCGGGCGCTCAGCGTCGCGCTCTCATCCATCCAGCAGATGAGTGCCTCGACGTCCTGAGTCACGGTGGGGACATTGCGAGGACGCACCAGCATGTCGCCTCGGCTCACGTCGATCTCTTCGGCCAGGCGGACCACGATGGACATGGGCGGGAAGGCCTCGTCGACCGGGCCGCTGGCCGTGTCGATCCCCGCGACGGTGGTCTCCAGCCCGCTGGGCAGCACTCGGATCGGATCGCCCACCTTGAGGATCCCGCTGGCCAGGTTGCCGGCATACCCGCGGTAGTCGCGGGCGGCGCTCGACTGCGGCCGGATCACCAGCTGGACCGGGAACCTGACGTCGACCAGATTCCGATCGCTCGCCACGTGCAGGTTCTCCAGCAGGCTGAGGAGCGTGGCGCCCTCGAACCAGGGCGTGTGCTCGCTGCGGGTCACCACGTTGTCGCCGAGCAGCGCGGAGACCGGGATCGAGCTCAGGTCGCCGACGATGAGCTTGGCCGCGAACTCCTTGAAGTCGTCCACGATGGTCCGGAAGACGTCCTCGGACCAGTCGACGAGGTCCATCTTGTTGACGCAGAGCACCAGATGCGACACACCGAGCAGGGTCGCCAGGAACGCGTGCCGGCGGCTCTGCTCCGTCACGCCTTTGCGGGCATCGACCAGGATGAGCGCGACGTCGGCGGTCGAGGCTCCCGTGACCATGTTGCGGGTGTACTGCACGTGGCCGGGCGTGTCGGCGATGATGAACTTGCGACGGGGCGTGGCGAAGTACCGATAGGCCACATCGATGGTGATCCCTTGTTCCCGCTCGGCACGCAGACCGTCGGTGAGCAGTGAGAGATCGACGTAGTCGTTGCCACGACGTTGACTGATCCGCTCGATGTCTTCGAGCTGGTCGGTGAATAGACCCTTGGAGTCGAAGAGGAGCCTGCCGATGAGCGTGCTCTTGCCGTCATCGACCGAGCCTGCGGTCGCGAACCTGAGGAGGTCGGACATGGTTAGAAGTACCCTTCCTTCTTGCGATCCTCCATGGAGGTGTCACTGACCTTGTCGTCGCCGCGAGTGGCACCGCGTTCGGTGAGCCTGACGGCTGCGATCTCCTCGACCACTTTGGCGATGGTGTCGGCCTCCGACTCCACAGCGGCTGTGAGGTTCGCATCGCCCATCGTCCGGTAACGCACCCGGCGCACGGCGGGGACCTCGTCATCGCGCGCGTCGATGAAGTCATTGACCGCGTACAGCATGCCCTGGCGTTCGACCACCTCGCGGTCGTGCGCCAGATAGAGACCGGGCACGGGGACGTCGTAGTGCGCGATGTAATTCCAGATGTCGAGCTCGGTCCAGTTCGACAACGGGAAGACCCGGATCTGCTCGCCAGGGGCGATCCGCCCGTTGTAGAGGTTCCAGAGCTCGGGGCGCTGATTCTTGGGGTCCCACTGACCGAACTCGTCCCGGAAGGAGAAGACCCGTTCCTTGGCGCGTGCCTTCTCCTCGTCCCGGCGTGCCCCGCCGAACAGCGCGTCGAAGCCATGCTCCTCGATCGCAGCGAGCAAGACGGGGGTCTGAATCCTGTTGCGCGAGCCTCCGGGGCCTTCCCGTACCTCGCCACGGGCGAGGGCATCGGGCACGCTGGCCACCACCAGGTCGAGGTCCAGGTCGGTGACCAGCCGATCACGGAACGCGATCACCTCGGGGAAGTTCAGTCCCGTGTCGATGTGCATGATGGGGAACGGGATCCGTGCGGGGGCGAAGGCCTTGACCGCAAGGTGCAGCATGACGATCGAGTCCTTGCCGCCGGAGAACATCAGGCAGGGACGCTGCATCTCGGCAGCGACCTCTCGGATGACGTGAATGCTCTCGGACTCGAGGGTCCGGAGCTGATCGAGGACCCGGCTGGTCACTGTCGAATTCCCTTCGATGTGCGGGCTGCGGCGATGGCGGCCCAGATTCTCGGTGCGGCGTTCGGATGGCACACCACAAGGTCGGGCAGCCACGGATCCGCCTCATTGTAGATGAGGTCGGATCCATCGACCCGGGCCGTGGTCAGCCCGGCGTGCCGTGCGACCGCGACCGGTGCGGCCGAGTCCCACTGGAACTGTCCGCCGGCGTGTACGTAGGCGTCCGTTCTCCCGTCGATCACGCTCATGACCTTGACTCCCGCCGATCCCATGGGAACGGACGTGGCTCCCAGCACCGTGATCACCTGCTGGACCAGGTCAGACGGGTGTGATCGGCTGACCGCGATCCGCAGTGCCGGTGCCGGCTCCTCGCGAGGCGGCACCGGGCCCCCCGTGACGTAGACCCGATTGCGGGCCGGGAGTGCCACGGCACCGGCGGCGAGCCCGGCGTCCCGCGTCCACAGCGCCACGTGGACGGCCCAGTCGTCGCGCCATCGTCCGGCGCCGTCGCGCTCTGCGTATTCTCTGGTCCCGTCGAGAGGATCGATGATCCACACCCGCTCAGCCGCCACACGGGCAGCATCATCCGGTGCCTCTTCAGACAGCACCCTGTCACGCGGCGCGAGGTCGGCGAGCCGGGAGGCGATCACTTGCTGAGCGGCGGCATCGCCCTTCGCCTTGAGGTCGGCGGGGTCGTAGGAGGCCATGCCGATCTGATCCCGGAGGGCGAGAAGCCTGGCCCCGGCTTCTCGAGCCAGCCGTGCGGCGAGGTCGTGGTCAGACATGCCGACCGGAACGGGGGGTGTCGGGAATCGTGCGGCTGACGAGTCGCGCAGCCCGTCGGCGCACGCGACGCAGCACGGTCAAGGTGAGGTCCCGGGTGGAGATGCCACGGGTCGCCTGGGCCACGGTACGGACCACGACGGGCTCGGGCTCAGGGGCGACCGGAGGCTCGGGCGGGGCGAGGGCGGGTGCTGGAGTTCCGAGGTCGGGGCTGAAGAGAGGCCCGCGGCCCATGGCTGCGGACACCACGCCGAGGACGGCCTCTTCGGCGATGTCCGTGGGCAGCCGGGACGGGTCCCACGGGTGGGGCGTGGAGTCCTTCGGGGTGCGGGCGAGCCCGTCGAGCGAGCCGACGATGGTGACCTGTGAGTCGTGGATCCGCTGGATCTGCTGGTGCGCCCTCTCGACGACGTCGTCGATCGCCCACGCTGGAGCCACGATCTTCGGCTCGGCTGCGGCAGGGACCCGGTTCCGCAGGACCCGTTCCATGGCCCCGAATTTGATCAGGCTCTTGTAGTGGGGCCAGGTCATGCCATCGAACGTCTTCAGGGCCGCGCTCATGCTCCGGAGGAATTCCGCCTCGGGCAGGGAGAACGACCGATTCTGCTGGCCGCCGCTGAGCCATTGCGGATTCAGGAAGCGGTCGGGGAGGGCCAGGAGCTGTTCGAACGTCCGGGTCAGCAGTCCGCGGTCGTTCGGGTCCAGCACGATGAGGGTGAAGTTCTCACTGCCCACGGCGGACGACCACTGCTCGATGTTGGTGGCGACGTCGAGCCGCCTCGCGAAGATCGGCGTCAGCCGCGACGGACCAGGATCGTTGAGGACCGAGTCGAGCCATTCGTCGAACGAGGCTTCCATGCCGTTCTTCAGGAACTGCTGCCAGGACGAGCTCAGCAATGACGGCAACGCACGGACCGCCATCACGACCCGGATCGGCCGATCGATCTCGGCCATGACGCGTTCGATCTGGAAGGGACGCATCTCGCCCAGGAACTCATGACTGATGAGCACCCGCCTTTCGGTCTCGGCGTGGACCTCCCGGACCAGCTGTGCCCAGCGCTTGATCGAGGGTGCCCCCGGACGCCCCGGCCCATCGGCCCAACCGGGGCGCCGCCCCATGAGGCTGAAGACAGCTGCACTATGGTTCTGCTTCTTTCCGGGATAGCGCACTCCGTGCGCGAGCAGGTCGTCGCGACGTGCCGCGGCGACGTTCTGGAGAGCCGTCGTTCCCGTCTTGGGCATGCCCACGTGCAGCAGTACGGCGTCAGAGTCAATGGCGTTGAGGGGCTCGTTCACAGGTGCTTCCTTCTGGCGTAGGCGCCGGTGGTCCAGTGCTGTCAGTGCCCCCGCGATGGCGGTGCTGTCTTCCATCGCTCACGAACGTACTCAATGTGACTAAAGTTTACCTGTGAAGGGTAATTGGATTCCTCGGGAGCGGGTCAGCCCGTCCCCAGTAGCTGTGCCGCCCCCTGTGGTCCTGTCGGCGTCGGACCTCGATGTCCTCGAACTGGTGCTCGGCGGGTTCACGACTCCAGCGGCGATCTCTTTGGCGGTGCGGGAGCCGGTGGAGCCTGCGACTGCGGGTGCGGGGTTCCCGGTACCCGCACGGGGCACCCTGACCGTATGCGATGCCGAGAACACCCCGGTTGC
>JAATES010000195.1 GCA_015655615.1 Actinomycetales bacterium | reverse complement strand
TTACATCTTGTTTCTATTTTGGAACAGGTTTTCACGGTCTTCACGTTATGATAGGTACAGCTTTTTTAGCTGTAGGTTAACTGCCCTGTGACACGACGACCGCGTGCTGCCCTGATCAGCCTGGTTGTCGGATCGGTCCTCCGCACCGGTGCCGTGACGATGTCGGCTGGCTGAGCATCGTGACCCGCCAGGCTTCGACGATGCAGCCGGGCGCGGGTTCCTCGGTCTCCATGACCACAGCGGTGGGTGCGTCGTCTCAGGCGATCGGAGGAACCTGTCTGGCCACGCCGATCAGCGGGGGGATGCCGCCGAGCACACCCGCGTGATGTTTGCGAGGGGGAGTACGGGGAATCGGGTCAGGTCAGCCGCCCGTAGCCTGCCTTCCGACGTCGAGATGGAGGTCGAGCAACCGTGCGATCAACTCCACCGGAGGAGCGATCGATAGTGAGGAGTCAGAGAATCCCTGGACATGCGGTGGGTCGGCAGTGAGCGGATCGAGAGATCTGACCTGACGGTGCAGGTTCTCCATGGTCGTGTCGAGTTGCATGGCCACCTGAGCGGACTGCATAAGCTGCTCCGTGATCTGACCAGGAACCTCACGGCCGTATTTGTAATAGATCTTGTGTTCCAGGCTCGCCCAGAAGTCCATGGCGATCGTGCGGATCTGCAGTTCGACGGTCACCGGGACTGTTCCCGAGGACAAGAAGACTGGGACGGAGACGATCAGGTGCAGGCTGCGGTAGCCGTTGGGTTTGGGGTTCTTGATGTAGTCCTTCACCGAGATGATGGTGAGATCGTCTTGGCTCGTGAGTGCGTCGACGACCCGGTAGATGTCGGACAGGAAGCTGCACGTGATGCGAATACCCGCGATGTCGGTGATCTCTGCGCTGATGGACTCGAAGGTGGGGTCACATCCTTTGCGTTCGACCTTGTCCAGCACGCTCTCGGGGGTCTTCAGCCGGGACTTCACGTGTTCGATGGGATTCTCGTGGTGCAGGTGGGTGAATTCGTCGCGCAGGATGTTGACCTTGGTGAGCACCTCGTCGATGGCGAACTTGTACTGGAGCATGAAGCGGGTGAATTCCTCGCGCAAGCCATGCAGCTGGCGGAGCTTGTCGTCGTCGAGGACGAGGCCCGCAGTGTCCGGGTCTTCTGAGGCAGCGGCCGAGTCAGTGAACAGGTGCGGGACCATGCTCCGATCCTAGATTGCGGAACCTGGGTGTCCTGCCGTCCGGCGGGCTGTTGGCGCATGAGCGGAATACGATCGCGTCATGATGAATCCTGCTGCTGTTCCTGGTCCTGAGGTCCCCCTGCTGCCGCTCAATGACGGCACGACTCTCCCGGCCGTTGCGCTGGGCACCTACAAGCTCAACGGTGCTCCTGGTGTGGCCGCGATGGTCTCGGCGATCCGCCAGGGCTATCGGCTGTTGGACTCCGCGTTCAACTACGAGAACGAGGGCGCCGTGGGCCGGGCCGTGCGAGAGTCCGGCGTTCCCCGGGAGCAGATCCAGGTGACCTCCAAGCTCCCGGGGCGGCACCACCGGTATGACGAGGCCATCGCCACGGTCCAGGAGTCCTTGTACAGGGCCGGACTGGACTACTACGACCTCTACCTGATCCACTGGCCGAACCCGGGCGTGGGCCGCTACGTCGAGGCCTACACGGCGCTGGTGGACCTGCAGAAGCAGGGCCTGATCCGCTCCGTGGGAGTCAGCAACTTCCTGGAGGAGCACCTGACGGCGGTCACCGCGGCCACCGGGATCACGCCTGCGGTGAATCAGATCGAGCTCCATCCCTATTTTCCCCAAACCGACGCGCTCGCGCTTCATGGGAGACTGGGGATACAGACGGAGTCGTGGAGCCCGGTCGGTCGCGGCAACACGGTGGCGAGTGAGCCGGTGATCGTGGAGATTGCGGAGAATCACGACCGCACGCCGATCGAGGTCATCCTGCGCTGGCACACCCAGCGAGGCTCGATTCCCTTGCCGAAGTCGTCGAACTCCGCTCGGCAGCTCGCCAACCTCAGCATCTTCGACTTCTCGCTCGACGATGACGAACTCGCCGCCATCACCGGGCTGGGGCGTGCGGATGGCCGGCTGCAGGATCAGGACCCCGCGGTCTACGAGGAGATGTAGCAGGCCGCGCCGGCAGCGGGTGAGACCGCGCGGATGCTGAGGCGGACGGATCGTCACGGACTGTGACGACCGTCACGATGCCGACCGGCATGACGCGGGAATAGTTCGGGGCTCGGCTACGCTGGAGCAAAAGTACATGCAAACGCATGGACATTCACGAGGTGGCCGGGCTGCGAGCCACCGACCTGGACGAACGGTGACACCCATGCAATACGGACTCTTCTCGGTCGGCGACGTGACCACTGACCCGACCACGGGACGCACTCCTACCGAGCACGAGCGCATCAAGGCGATCATGGCCATCGCGCTGAAGGCGGAGGAGATCGGCCTCGACGTCTTCGCGACGGGAGAGCATCACAACCCGCCCTTCATTCCATCCGCGCCGACGACGATGCTCGCCTACATCGCGGCGCAGACCAAGAACATCATGCTGTCGACCTCGACCACGCTGATCACCACGACCGACCCGGTGCGCATCGCTGAGGACTACGCGATGCTGCAGCACCTCTCCGATGGGCGGATGGACCTGATGCTGGGGCGGGGCAACACGGCACCGGTCTATCCCTGGTTCGGCAAGGACATCCGAGAGGGCGTTCCCCTGGCGCTCGAGAACTACAACCTGTTGCACCGGTTGTGGCGCGAGGATGTGGTCGACTGGGAGGGCAAGTACCGCACGCCGCTGCAGGGGTTCACCGCGACCCCGCGTCCGCTCGACGGCGTGCCGCCATTCGTCTGGCACGGTTCGATCCGTACCCCGGAGATCGCCGAGCAGGCCGCGTACTACGGGGACGGCTACTTCGCCAACAACATCTTCTGGCCCAAGGAGCACTACGTGCGCCTGATCCAGTTCTACCGGCAGCGCTTCGAACACTACGGTCACGGTCGCGCCGAGGACGCCATCGTGGGTCTGGGAGGACAGTTCTACATCGCGAAGTCCTCTCAGGAGGCTCGGCGCCAGTTCCGGCCGTACTTCGACAACGCCCCTGTCTACGGCCAAGGACCGACGCTGGAGGAGTTCACGGATCAGACGCCACTGACGGTCGGCAGCCCCCAGGAGCTCATCGACAAGACCCTCACCTTCCGGGAGGCTTTCGGCGACTACCAGCGCCAGCTGTTCCTGGTCGATCACGCCGGCCTGCCGCTCAAGACGGTGCTGGAGCAGTTGGACCTGTTCGGCTCCGAGGTCCTCCCGGTGCTGCGTGCCGAGACCTCCGCCCGCCAGGCTCCCGGCACCCCCGAAGCACCCACCCATGCGAGCCTGGTGGCGGCGGCCGGCGGCGCCAAGGACGCCACGGTGTACGCGGACGGCGATGACGTCACCGGCGCCTCCCCGGAGGTCGCATGACCGGCGCCAGATTGGCCAATGACGCCTGGGAATCGTTGCTGAGTGCCCAGAACAGGCTGATGCGCACATTCGCCCAGCAGGATGTCTGGCATCCGGTCACCATGCGTGAGTACGACGTGCTGTACACGCTGCGCAAAGGTCCCGACTGCGGCCTGCGGCTCCATCAGCTCAACGACGGGGTCCTGCTCAGCCAGCCTTCCTTGTCCCGGATGGTCGATCGTCTGGAGCAGCGCGGCCTCGTGGAGCGGCACCCCGCCCCCGAGGACGGTCGGGGGACCCTGGTCGGCCTGACGGAGCAAGGACGAGCCGTCCAGCGTGAAGTCGGCCGGCGCCATGCCCGGAGCGTCGCCGAGCAGGTCGGGAGTGCACTGAGCCCGGCCGAGCTCCATGAGCTCAAGAGACTCTGCACCAAAGTGGCCACGCCTGCGGTCTCTGCGCAGTCGGCAGGCCACGCACCCGCGTCTGTCACTAGCAAGGAGCACTGATGACCAGCAGTCAGCCAGCAACGAGACCGCGTTCGCCGTACCGGATAGCCATGATCAACGGCGGCCTCGGGGATCCCTCTTCGACTCGCATGCTTGCAGAGCGGGTTGTGACGTCACTGCGGGCGGGGGCTGGTGCGGTCGAACAGATCGAGGTGTCCACCCTCACGCTCCGTGACCTCGCAGTCGACATCGCACAGGCCACCGTGGCCGGAGTGACGTCACGGGCACTGACACAGGCCATTGATGCGGTGTCGAACAGCGACGGCGCGATCCTTGCGACGCCCATTTACAAGGCGACCTTCAGCGGGCTCTTCAAGTCCTTCATCGACCTCCTGGACAACGATGCGTTACTGGCTCGTCCGGTGATCCTGGCAGCGACCGGCGGCAGTGCGCGCCACGCACTCGCGGTCGATATGGCACTTCGCCCGTTGGCAGGCTATCTGCGTGCCCTCGCTGTGCCCACCGCGCTCTATGCGGCTCCCGAGGACTGGTCGACGTCGGGCCCCTCGGGGCTGGGCTCTCGCATCGACCGGGCCGCCGCAGAGCTGTGGGCGATGCTGCGCACCACCGTCACGGCGGACATGCTGAAGACCTCGTCCCGGAGTTATCAGCGCACGCTGGACCTCGATCCGGAGTCCGAGCAGGAGATCGTGCTCGACCCGGACATGCTCAGGGCTGCGACCGGAGGTTCGTTGCTGGGCTGACACTGCCGAGGGCTCACCTGATGCACAGCAAGTCAACAGGAGCCTTTCTGCTCGCGTTGTGGTTCGCGAGGTAGTTTTATCGTCAACCACTTAGGTGGAAGCCCTGGCCATCGACCTTGAGGAGACCGCTGAGATGACGAACCACACCCAGAAGCGATGGGCCGCCTCGGTCACGACGGTGGCCCTCGCGGCTTCGTTGGCGGCCTGCAGCTCCGACTCCGCCGATGACACCGGCGCGGCGAGCACCACCCCGGTCACGACGAGCGCCGCATCGACCCCTGCGGTGAGCCCCAGCGACGGCGTCACCGGGGAATCCGCCTCACCGGGATCCACTGGCTCGGTGAGCACGGTGGAGGGGACCTACAGCGCCTCGGGCTCCTACCAGAGCCCGGGGGGCGAACAGAGCATTGACGTCTCCATCACGCTGGGCGGGGGGCTCATCACCGCTGTGACGGTGACTCCGAACGCCACGGACTCCAATGCGGCGAAGTTCCAGAGTGAGTTCGCCGCGGCGATCTCCGGTGAAGTCGTGGGCAAGTCCCTTGCCGACGCGCAGGTCACCAAGGTCTCGGGCTCGTCGTTGACGGGGGCGGGGTTCAATGAGGCGCTGGAGCAGATCGCGGCCGAGGCTGGTGCCTGACCTCATCTTCGAGGCCATCGGCACCCGGTGGCAGATCACCACGGCCGCACCGTTGGCCGTGGACCAGAAGAGCGCGATCCATGCGCTGATCGACCGATATGACCAGGCGTTCTCACGGTTTCGCCCGGATTCGGTCGTCACGCGGATGTCGCAGCAGGCCGGTTCCTTCGAGCTCCCTCCCGAGGCAGCGGACCTGTTCGCGCTCTACGAGCGGCTGGGCCGGTTGACCGACGGAGCGATCTCGCCTCTGGTCGGGACGGCGTTGGTGCACCTGGGCTACGACGCGCAGTACTCGTTGCGCCCCCAAGCCGGTCCGCCCGCCCTCGCGCGGTGGGAGGACGTGTGCCGGTGGGACGGCGAACGCCTTGTCACGACGCAGCCCGTCGTCCTCGACGTCGGCGCTGTGGGCAAGGGTCAGCTGGTCGATCTGGTCTCCGGACTGTTGCGGGCCATGGGCATGACGGAGGTCACGGTGGACGCCGGCGGCGACCTCAGCCATGTCGGCCCGGCCCTGCGCGTGGGACTCGAGAGTCCCTTCGATCCTGCGCAGGTCGTCGGCGTGGTCTCTCTTGATTCGGAATCGATCTGCGGGTCGGCACCGAACAGGCGTCGGTGGGGTCAGGGGCTCCACCACATCCTCGATGCCCGTAGCGGCGTCCCTGTCCAGGGAATCGCGGCGACCTGGGCCGTGGCCGGGACCGCCATGGTCGCCGACGGTGCCGCGACCGCGCTCTTCTTCTGCGATGTCGATCGCGTGGCGACCCTGTTGGAGGTGGCCGCCGTCGCCGTCCGGGACGATCGCAGCATCACTTGGTCGAGCAATCTGAAGGGAGAGGTGTTCTCATGATCGACGTCTGGACCGCGAGGCCGCGTTCGACGGTGGCCGCCTGGATCGACTCCTTGCTGGGCAGGGTGTCGATGTCCCGGCTCGTCGTCTATGCGCTGGGTGTCGTGGCAGCTGCTGCGTTCTTGCTGAGCGTACTGGGCTCGCTCGCCTTCACTCCTGCGCAACTGGCCACGACGTTGGCGGCCACGGTTGTCACGACCGTGGCGCTCACCTGGGTCTGCGCGCGGGTGACCAGGTCTCGCCCTCAGCCGGATTCGGCCGTGATCACCGGGCTGCTGCTGTTCTTCCTCTTCTGGCCGTCCACTGCCACCGGTGACCTGCGTGGGTACGCCGCCGCCGCAGCCATCGCCGCCGTGAGCAAGTACGTGCTGGTCTGGCGGGGTCGGCACGTTTTCAATCCCGCGGCCCTCGGCGCATTCGTCGTCGGGCTCACCGGCCTGACCGGCAGCGTGTGGTGGGTGGCAAGCAAGCCTCTGCTGGTCGTGGTGATCGTGACGGGTCTGGTCGTGCTGCGCCGTACCGGCGTGGCCGGGGTCGCCCTCACCTTCGTCCTGGTCTCCACCAGCGTGGTGATCTGGCGCCTCACCGACTCCGGGCAGGGGTTCCTCACTGCGCTTGAGTCCGCAGTGGTGTCCTACCCCTTCATCTTCGCGGCGTGCTTCATGCTCACCGAACCGTTGACGCTGCCGCCGCGGCGCAGATCGCAGCTCGCGGTCGCGGTGGTGTCGGGCGTGCTGGCGGCCGTGCCCTACGCCTGGCATCTGGGATCGTGGACCCTCTCGACCACGCCGGAGGCGGCGCTGCTGGCGGGGAACTTGCTGGCCACAGCGCTGGGCGCGCGGGGGGTTCGCAAGCTGACGCTCGTGCGCCGACAGATGGTCAGCCCCACCGTCGTCGAGCTGACCTGGCGGCCGGACCGTACGGTATCGTTCCGGCCGGGCCAGTACCTCGAACTGCACCTGCCCCATGCCTCGGCCGATGCTCGCGGGCTCCGCAGGTCATTCTCGCTGGCCAGCGCCCCCGGCCAGAAGGAGCTGACCATCGCCACCCGGCTGCCGCCGCGGCCCAGCTCGTTCAAGAGGTCCTTGGCCGACCTTCCGGAGGGCGCAGCTGTCCGGGTCACGCGAATCGCCGGGGACTTCCTGCTGCCCGAGGATCCTGCGGTCCCGCTGCTGCTCGTGGCCGGGGGAATCGGTATCACGCCGTTCCTCAGCCAGCTGGCAGCCCTCAGTGCGGCCGGTGAGCATCGGGATGTGGTGGTGGTGTACGGCGTGTCCCATCCCGATGAGGTCATCGGCACTGCCGAGCTGGTGCGGTCAGGCGCTCGGGTCGTTGTGATCTCCCGTCTCGTCCCCGACTCCCTGCCTGACGGCTGGGAGTACGGCGGAGCAGACCGGGTCACCCCGGAGGTCATCGCCCACGCCGTACGAGACGCCTCACGACGAGTCGCCTACCTCTCCGGCCCGCCCGCCATGGTCAGTGATGTACGTGGTGCGCTGCGCAACAGCGGGGTCCGCCACATTCACACGGACGTGTTCTTCGGTGTGTAAATCGATTCGGCAACGGTCTGAGGGCCTGAACCCCTGCGAGGTTCAGGCCCTCAAGACAGCACTCAGCTCACCCGTGCAGGACTCACTTCTGCTGTGACCGCAGGAACCATGCGCGCTTGTCCAACGTCTGGGCGATGGCGATCAGGTGATCCTGCGTGGGCAGGTCATCCTCCACCGAGGTCAGCGAGTCCTTGATGCGCTGCGACACGGCGTCGACACGTTCTGCGAGCAGCCGCACCACCTTGTCCGCACCCAACTGGCCGGGCCCGATGTCGCTGACCTGCGAGGTGTCGGCGATGGTCTGTGCACGTCCGTCCGGAGCGATGCCGAGCTGAGCGAGGCGTTCGGCCACCGTGTCGTAGGCGAGCCGGACGTCGGCAACCAGGTCGTCCAGCTCAAGGTGAACGGACCGGAAGTTCGGTCCATGGACGTTCCAGTGGGCCTGCTTGCCGACGAGCGACAAGTCGATGAGGTCGACCAGGGTGGACTGCAGCACCGTGGATACAGTGTCGGATGTAGTGGGCATTTTTCCTCCTAGAAGGTTCCACTCCAGGCTAGCGCCACGCGGCGCGTTTTGCTTCCCGACACCGGGCATTAGGGTTGACCCTCATGAGCGAGAACCCGGGCACCGGCGATGAGGCGACCACGGTACACATCTGGACGGACGGCGCCTGCAAGGGGAATCCCGGTCGCGGCGGCTGGGGAGCCTACCTGGTCTGGGGAGAGCGCGAGAAGGAGATCTTCGGGGGAGATCCTGAGACCACGAACAACCGGATGGAGCTGACTGCGGTCATCGAGGGGCTCCGCGCGCTGTCGCGCCCGTGCCGGGTCGTCCTCCACGTCGACTCCACCTACGTGATGAACGGCATCACCACCTGGATCCGCGGATGGCAGGCCAACGGCTGGCGGACCAAGGACAAGAAGCCGGTCAAGAACGCAGAGCTGTGGCGGGCACTGGCCGACGAGGTCGCGCGCCACGCGGTCACCTGGGAGTGGGTGAAGGGACACGCGGGCGATCCTGGCAACGAGCACGCCGACGCTCTGGCCAATCGAGGAGTGCCACTCGCCTGACGCGGAGCCCTCCTGGCAGAGGTCGTGCAGCGATGTCGCGTCATTCTGCGAGCAGTCAATCTGCGAGCAGCGGGACCAGGCCTTCGAGGTCGGGGCGCCACTGGGCATAGCGCTCGGGAAAGCAACGTCTCAGGAGCCCGAGCATCGCCGAGGCTGCAGTAGAGGCGCCGGGGGAGGCGCCGAGCAGCCCAGCGATGGAGCCGTCGGCGGCACAGACCAGCTCGGTGCCGAACTCAAGCCTGCCGCCCTCCTTGGTGTCGCGCTTGATGACCTGGACGCGTTGCCCCGCCGTGATCACACGCCAGTCGGCTGGCCGGGCACTGGGCATGAAGGCCTGCAGAGCACGGAACTTCGTCTCCGGGCGGGCGACGACTTGCCCGGCCAGGTACTTCGTGAGGTCGAGATTGTGCCAGCCGGCGCCCAGCATGGAGGCGAGGTTCCCCGGCCGCAGCGAGGCGACCAGATCGGTCAATGACCCGGTCTTCAGGAACCGCGGGCTGAATCCGGCGTAGGGACCGAACAGCAAGGACGACTGCCCGTCAACCACCCGAGTGTCGAGATGCGGCACGGACATCGGGGGCGATCCGACTGCCGCTTTGCCATAAACCTTGGCCTGGTGCTGCCGTACCAGCTCGGGATTGTCCGTACGCAGGAACTGGCCGCTGATGGGAAAGCCGCCATACCCGCGGATCTCCGGGATGCCGGACTTCTGCAGCAGCGGCAGGGCATACCCCCCGGCTCCGACGAAGACGAACTTCGCCGTGATCTCCTGGTTCCGGCGCTCGGCGTTCCACGCGCGGTCGTGCACTCGCAGCCGCCAGCCTTCCGCAGTGCGACGGATCCGGGTCACTTCGCTCTGCAGGTGCAGGCCCGCGCCTCGAGCGACCGCGAGGTCGATCAGGCGCCGCGTGAGGACCCCGAAGTTCACATCTGTGCCCTCGGCCACCCGGGTGGCAGCCATCGGTCCCGTCTCAGAGCGGTCGGCCATCAGGAGGGGCGCCCATTGGGCGATGACCCGGGGGTCGTCAGTGAACTCCATGGTCCGGAACAGCGGGTGCGTCACCAGTGCTTGATGGCGCCGCCGGAGGAAGTCGACGTCGTCCGCGCCCCGCACGAGCGTCATGTGGGCGGTCACGGCAAGGAAGGACTCAGGCTCGGTGAGATGGCCCGTACGGACCAGGCTGGCCCACAGCTGGCGGGAGACCTGGAACTGCTCATTGATCGCGATGGCTTTGGAGATGTCGATGGAGCCGTCTGCCGCCTGCGGGGTGTAGTTCAGCTCGCACAAGGCCGAATGGCCGGTGCCGGCGTTGTTCCAGGGATTGGAACTCTCCAGTGCCACATCGTCAAGCCGTTCCAGCACGGCGATCCGCCAGCCGGGTTCCAGCAGGCTCAGCAGCGCCGCCAACGTGGCGCTCATCATGCCACCGCCGATGAGGACGGCATCGTAGTGCCGCCCGTCGATCCGCCCTGCGGGATCCGGGAACATCGCGCTCACGGCTCGCGTCGTGCCCGAGCGACTGGCGGTCGGCCCGCTCAGCGCGGTCACGGTGGTCCGGGGCATAGCGGACATCGTAGCCCTTCGGGCACCCCGCCAGCGCGCCGACGGTGTTCACGAACCGGACATCACCGACGAGTAGGGTGGTTCCGTGGACCATCTGGCATCCCTCGCGCGGCCGGCCTCGAATCCGGCACCTCTGGTGACCGCTGCAGTCGTCAGCCCGGTGGCGGAGGACTATCTCAAGGTGGTCTGGGGTGCGCAGGAATGGTCCGACGAGCCCGTGACCACCAAGTGGCTGGCGGAACGCCTGGGAGTGGTGGCCTCCACCGTGTCGGAGACGGTCCGGCGGCTGACCGCGCAAGGGCTCTTGGAGCACGCGCGCTATGGCGCGATCACCCTGACCGACGAGGGCCGTATCCATGCCGTGCGGATGGTGCGTCGTCATCGCATCATCGAGACCTACCTGGTGCATCAGCTCGGTTACACGTGGGATGAGGTCCATGAGGAGGCCGACGTCCTCGAGCATGCGGTGTCCGACCGGATGATCGAGCGCATGGACTCCCATCTCGGGCATCCCCATCGTGATCCCCATGGCGACCCGATCCCTTCCGCCGATGGCACCGTCACAGGGTCGCCCGCGGTGAATCTCGCGGATCTGGACGATGGCTGCGAGGGAGTCGTCGCCCGGATCTCTGACGTGAACTCCAGTGTGCTGCGTTACTTCGCCGACCTTGGCTTCGGATTGGACGCCCGGGTCAAGGTCGAGCAACGACGGGAGTACGCGGGAGTCATGCACCTGACCTGGCAGCCGGCCGGTGACAGCGAACCGCCACGCGATCTTGACCTGGGGATCGTGGCGGCCGGGACCGTCTGGTTGCTTCTGGCATGACGGGGTCCTCTGTCGCCGAGGACGGCTCGCCCCTGTCCGCCCGGCCTGGTCTGGCGCTGGTCGCACTCGCCATCGGCGGGTTCACCATCGGAACCACTGAATTTGCTGCGATGGGCATCCTCACGGATGTCGGTGGTGCCTTTGGCGTTCCTGACTCCACCGCGGGTCAGACCATCAGTGCCTACGCCCTGGGTGTCGTCGTCGGTGCACCGCTACTGACGGTGCTGGCAGCGCGGATGCCGCGCAAGGCGCTGCTGGTCGCGTTGATGGCGTTGTACTCAGTGGGCAATCTCGCCTCGTCCTTCGCGCCGACCTTCGCGCTGCTGGTCGCGGGCCGGTTCTTCACGGGGCTGTCCCATGGGGTGTTCTTCGGCGTCGGCGCGGTCGTCGGCACGGCCGTGGTGGGGTACGCCCGGCGTGGCCACGCGGTCTCGATGATGATGGCCGGCCTGACGATCGCCAACGTCGTGGGAGTGCCGTTGTCCGCCTGGGTGGGACAGTCCATGGGTTGGCAATGGGCATTCCGCCTGGTCGGACTGCTGGGCGTCGTCACGGTCGTGGGAGTCCTGCTGTTCGTCCCTCGGGTGGCTGCCGCTCCGGGCGCCTCGCCTCGCTCGGAGATCGGGGCACTGCGCAATCCGCCGCTGTGGTGGGGAATGCTCGCCGGTGCGGTGGGATTCGGTGGCATGTTCGCTGCCTACAGCTACGTCAAGCCCATCATCGTCAAGTACGTGGGTGCGGACCCTGCTGCGGTGCCCTACGCACTGGCGGTCTTCGGCGTCGGCATGACCATCGGAGCATTGGCTGGCGGGCGACTGGCCGACGGCAATCTCAGACGCACCACCCGGATAGGCTTCGTCGCCACTGCGGCGGCGCTGGTGGTCTTCGGGCTGTCCATGGGCAGCCTGGCCGGGGTGATGATCGGGTTGTTCGCCGTGGGCCTCGCCTCGCAGATGCTGGGAATCGCACTGCAGACCACCCTGATGGACCTGAGCCCGCAGGCCCCCTCGCTGGGAGCCTCACTCTGCCACTCGGCGCTGAATCTCGGCAACGCCAATGGAGCCTTCCTGGGCGGGCTGGTGCTGGCCAGCGGACTTGACGATCATCTGCGCTACCCCGCGTTGGCCTGGACCGGGGTGGTGCTGACCATCGTCGGGTTCGGAGTCATCGTGCTGGTGCAGCGCGGGATGAGACCACCGGCGATCCCGCCGGAATACCAGAAACGTCCACAGAGGATCTCTTCGGAGGCGACGCCATGACAGGACCCACCCGGACGACGGCGGTTCCAGCCGACACCGCCGAGTCCGTGCTCCGGGACACGCGGGCCGAGTTCGCAAGCGACGGCAGGACACGTCCGGCGATGAACCCACGCACGCTCGGCGTCTGGCTGGTGGTCCTGGGACTCATCGGGCTCTGGGCGGCGGCCGACCTGTCGATCGAGCGGTACCTCGTGCTGACGGACCCCACCTATGTTCCGAGTTGCTCGGTCAGCATCTTCATCGACTGCGGGCCCGCCATGGGGTCCTGGCAGGGCCGGCTTCTGGGATTCCCCAACCCGTTCTTGGGTCTGGGGGCCTTTCCGGTGGTGATGGCCACCGGGGTGATCATGGCGACCGGATGGCGCCCACCGCGCTGGTACTGGCGTGCACTGCTGTCGGTCACCACCGTCGCGATGGGCATGATCGTCTTCCTCGTGTTCACCTCGGTGCACGAACTGGCGCGGTTGTGTCCCTACTGCATGATCGTCTGGGCGGTCATGGTGCCGCTGTGGGTGTTGCAGATCTCTTACGCGGTGGACAGCGGTGCGCTGCCCGGCGGGCGGCGGATGCGCACGGTGCTGGTGACCAACAGAGCCTTTGTGATCCTGGCGGTCTATGTGGCACTGATCGTGTGGGTCGTCGTCGGACTGTGGGACGCGATCGTCCAGCAGATTCAGGGCTAGCCGGAGGGGATTTGTCCGGGCGACGTCGCTCGGTCCTCTCGTGGCCGCACGCACCCTCGAGGGCGGCGCCGGTAGGATTGCGGACGTGACCACCACGGACGGGCCCGCAGTCAACGACCACCTCGATGAGCCGGCTTTCCGGTACACCACGGCACTCGCGCAGCAGATCGAGCTGCGCTGGCAGGACCGGTGGGAGCAGCGGGGAACGTTCTACGCGGCCGATCCCGCGGGCGGCCCGTTGCGCGACGGGGATGGCCACGATGCCGGGGACCGCACGCCGTTCTTCGTCATGGACATGTTCCCGTACCCATCGGGGGCGGGCCTGCACGTCGGCCATCCGCTCGGCTACATCGCCACCGACGTCGTGGGCAGGTTCCGCCGGATGCAGGGCGACAACGTCCTGCATGCGCTGGGCTACGACGCCTTCGGACTGCCCGCGGAACAGTATGCGGTGCAGACCGGCCAGCACCCGCGGCTGACCACCGAGGCGAACATCGTCAACATGCGCAGGCAGCTACGCAGGCTCGGGCTGGCTCATGACCCGCGCCGGAGCTTTGCGACCACCGACAGCGACTATGTGCGGTGGACGCAGTGGATCTTCCTGCAGATCTTCAACGCCTGGTACGACCCCGAGGCCGTCCGGCCCGATGGCGGACGGGGTCGCGCACGGCCGATCGGCGAGCTGATCGAGAAGTTCGAGTCAGGCGAGCAGTCGGTTCCCTCGGACGTCCCGGACGTCCCCGCGGGACTGGCGTGGGCGGACCTGGACCAGGCGGCCCGCGACCGGGTGGTCAACTCCATGCGGCTGGCCTATTCCTCGCAGGCGCCGGTCAACTGGTGCCCCGGGCTGGGCACGGTGCTGGCCAACGAGGAGGTCACTGCCGAGGGCCGCTCGGAACGGGGCAACTTCCCGGTGTTCAGTCGTTCGCTGCGCCAGTGGAACATGCGCATCACCGCGTACGCGGATCGGCTGGCCGACGACCTCGACCTGATCGACTGGCCGGACAAGGTACGCGCCATGCAGCGCAACTGGATCGGCCGCTCCGAAGGCGCGCTGGTCACCTTCGACGTGCCGGGCAGCGGTTCCGATCTGGAGGTCTTCACGACCCGTCCCGACACGCTCTTCGGTGCGACATTCATGGTGGTCGCCCCGGAGCACCGCCTGCTCGACGAGGTTCCCGCGCAGTGGCCCGATGGCACCAGGGAGGTGTGGACCGGCGGGCACGACACCCCCGCGGCGGCGGTGGCGGCCTATCGCGCCATGGCCGGAGCGAAGACCGCGGTAGAACGCCAGGCCGATGCCGGCAAGAAGACGGGGGTGTTCACGGGCCATCTGGCGATCAACCCCGTCGACGGCCGTCTGATCCCCGTGTTCACCGCCGACTACGTCCTCATGGGCTATGGCACCGGTGCGATCATGGCGGTGCCGGGAGGCGACGGGCGGGACTACGACTTCGCCCAGACCTTCGACCTGCCGGTGATCTACACCGTGCAGCCCTCGGACGGCTTCGAGGGCGGTCCGTGGACGGGTGACGGCCTGGTCATCAACTCGTCCAACGACTCCCTCAGTCTCGACGGGCTGACGGTGGGCCAGGCCAAGACGGAGATCGCCCAGTGGCTGGAGTCGCGCGGCGCCGGGCGGCGCACCATCACCTACCGGTTGCGGGACTGGCTCTTCAGCCGCCAGCGGTACTGGGGCGAGCCGTTCCCCATCGTGTATGACGAGTCGGGGCTGCCTATCGCTTTGCCCGACTCCGCCTTGCCGGTCGATCTGCCCGAGGTCCCGGACTATTCACCGCGGACGTTTGCGCCCGATGACGCCGACTCGTCCCCGGAACCGCCGCTGGGACGCAACGAGGACTGGGTGAACGTCGTCCTCGACCTCGGCGACGGTCCCCAGGCCTACCGCCGGGATACGAACACCATGCCCAACTGGGCGGGCTCCTGCTGGTACTACCTGCGCTATCTGGACCCCCGCAACGACTCGGCACCCGTCGACCCGCTCCTGGAGAGGTACTGGATTGGCCCGGAACACAATGCGACCGCGGGGGCGGCCGGCGGGGTCGACCTGTATGTGGGGGGTGTGGAGCATGCGGTCCTGCACCTGCTCTACGCGCGGTTCTGGCACAAGGTCCTCTACGACCTGGGACACGTCACCAGCCTTGAGCCGTTCCACAAGCTCTTCAATCAAGGCTATGTGCAGGCCTACGCCTACACCGACTC
>JAATES010000272.1 GCA_015655615.1 Actinomycetales bacterium | reverse complement strand
GTTGGTCCAGCCCTTGGTGGTGAGATCAGGGTTCGTCGCGGAGGCGGTCAGGGACAGCAGGCCGCTCTCGAAGAACGTGTTTCCGACGGCGGCGGTCTCGCCGGAGAACGCCGGTCCGAGCAAGCCGATCACGGAGTCATCGGCGACGATCGAGGGAGCGACCTGGGTGGCCTTCTGCGGGTCGCCCTCGGTGTCGAACGGCTTCAGGGTGACCTGACAGCCGGGGTTGGCCGTATTGTGCTCGTCGATCGCCAGCTTGGCGCCGTACTGGATGTTCAGGCCCAGTGCCGCGTTGGCGCCGGTGAATGCTCCGGCGACGGCGATGGACACTGCGTCACACTTCGCCTTGCCGTCGCCGGCCGGGTCGGCGGGGGTCCCGCCCGAGGCTGCCTCGACGGCGGCACCGGCGGTGTCGACCTGCACCAGCGGCTGAATGCTCAGTTCGCCCGTGGCGGCACTGCTGGATGTCGACCCTGTTGGGGTTGACGACGCCGTGCTGGTGGCGGTCTTCTGGCTGCACCCGGTGAGGGCAACACCGGTGGCAAGCACCAATGCCACTGCGGATAACGTTGTGCGACGCATCTTTTACCTCCGAATTGTCATGAGGGGGCTGTGCAGGTCGGTCATGCCGAACGGGCAACGGGCCACCTGTCGGCGATGCCAACACGGAGAGCATGCTCCCAAATCTGCTTTGTTGCATCATCAGAAGCTCCCTGTGGCGGAATCTTGTCCGGCACGAAACAGACTCGAAAACTCGATGACGCTTTGGTGTCATCCGTGAGTCCGCATTGTGACGGTGGTCATAGTATGCCCCATACTCCTCGCGGGGCGACCGTGGGAGCGCACGCCAATCGGTATAGGTGTGGTGAATGCGATGCGGTGAATGTCGCCGATCGCGACAGCGGCCAGGGCGATTCGCCTGAGGTGCGAATTGCCCTGGCCGGTCGGGTCACGCCGGGGGATCGAGCGGGAATTACAGCACTCGCGCGAGAAAGTCCTGTGTGCGCTGTTCTCGCGGGGTGACGAGCACGTGATCCGGCGGGCCCTGCTCAACCACGACGCCATCGGCCATGAAGACGACCTGATCGGCGACCTCGCGGGCGAAGCCGATCTCATGGGTGACGACGATCATGGTCATGCCGGACTCCGCAAGATCCCGCATGACCGCCAGGACCTCACCTACGAGCTCGGGGTCCAGAGCGCTGGTCGGCTCGTCGAAGAGCATGAGCTCGGGGTCCATCGCCAACGCCCGGGCGATGGCGACCCGCTGTTGCTGACCACCTGAGAGCTGGGAGGGATAATGGCCGACGTGGTCGGCCAGGCCGACCTTGGCCAGCTGCTCCTCTGCCCGCTCCCGCGCCTGCCTGCGGCCGCGTCCGGCCACGTGGACCTGGGCCTCGACGACATTGCCCAGCGCCGTCATATGGGGAAAGAGGTTGAAGCGCTGGAACACCATGCCGATGCGGGAGCGTTGCTGCGCTATCTCCTGAGGGGACAGCCGCTGCAGCGCGGGTGCTCCGCGGTGGACGGTCTCGCGATAGCCCATCAGCTCACCGTCGACCAGGACCCGCCCGCCGGAGACCTCCTCGAGCTGGTTGATGCAGCGCAGTGCCGTGGATTTCCCGGAGCCCGACGGGCCCAGCACCACGCACACGGAGCCTCGGGGCACGGTGATGTTGATCCCGCGCAGGACGTGGTGGTGGCCGAAGGCCTTGTGGACTTCCGCCAATTCCACCATGGGAGCGACAGCTGCCGGGCTCATAGGGTCCCCGCCTTGGGTGGGCCGCCGACCTCGTCGAGCGGACTGGGATCATGGGTCGTGCCTGCTGCGTTGATGGCGGATTGCCGACCGCGCCCGCCACGGTGGCTGGAGCGGGTGGTGGCGGCCGCGTGCCCGTCGAATCCTCGTCCGTAGTGGCGTTCCAGGTAATACTGCCCGATCATCAGCACGCTGGTGATGGTCAGGTACCAGATTGCGGCGACCACCAGCAGGGGCACCGGGCTGAAGGTGCGGTTGCCGATCGCGTTGGTGGCGAACTGGAGCTCAAGGGTGAAGGGAACCGCCAAGACCAGTGAGGTGGTCTTCAGCATGGAGATCGTCTCGTTCCCCGTGGGTGGCACGATGACGCGCATGGCCTGGGGCAGCACGATGCGCCGCAGGATCGAGCCGTTCTTCATGCCGAGCGCCTTCGCCGCCTCGGACTGCCCCGGGTCCACGCTCTGCAGGCCCGCCCGCACGATCTCGGCGAGGTAGGCGGCCTCGTTGAGTGCGAGGCCGAGCAGGGCGCCGCGCGAGGCCGGGATGAGGTCCTTGGTCGAGAACTCGATGAAGTCCGGGCCGAAGGGGACGCCCAGGCTGAGTCGTGGGTACAGCACTGAGATCAGGCCCCAGAAGACGAGCTGGGTGTAGACCGGTGTCCCGCGGAAGACCCAGATGTAGAACCATGAGACCCACCGCATCACCGGGTTCTCCGAGCCCCGCGCCACCGCCAGCAGGACAGCCAGGACCACGGCGATGAGCATGGATCCCGCCGTCAGCCACAGGGTCCAGCCGACTCCGCGGATGACATTGGGGTGGAACAGGTACCTGCCGACCAACGGCCATTGGAACTGATCGTTCGTCACCAGCCCGTGCAGGGCCATGGCCGCGAGGACGGCGATGGCGGCGGCGGAGACCCAGCGCCAGGGATAGCGCACCGGTATGGCATGGATCCGGTTGGGGACCGGATCGTGGGCTGGGTGGGCGCCGCCCTCGGCGACGCCCACCGCGGCGGGTTCGGTCATGTCCTCGCCGTTACTCGGCGACGGCGGGGTTGAGCTCGGCCGTGGTCACCGCACCGGCCTCGTTGCCCCAGGCCGCCAGGATCTTGGCGTATTCGCCGTTGTCGATGATCTTCTGCACGGCCTTCTGGATCGCCTCGGTCAGTGCGGCGTCATCCTGGGAGACGACGATTCCCTGCGGTGCGCTGCCGAAGACGTCCCCGAGCTGTTCCAGCTGGTCGTTCGTCTGGGTGATGGCATAGGCGATGATCGGCGAGTCGGCATACATGAGGTCGGCCTTGCCGCCGACGAGCGCGTTGGTCACATCTGCCTGCTTCGGGTACTGCAGGGGGGTGGGTGCCGGCTTTCCGGCCGCCTTGCAGTCGTCGGTGATCGTCCCGAGCAGGGCTTCTTCCTCGACGGTGCCGGTCTGGACGCCGACGGTCAGCCCGCAGAGGTTCTCGGCGCTGACAGCCTTCGGGTTGCCCTTGGCGACGGCGTAGGCCTCGCCGGCCTCGAAGTACTGGACCATGTTGGCCTGCTTGATGCGATCCGGGTTGATCGTGAAGGAGGAGATCCCGACATCGTACTTGCTGCCGATGGCCGGAATGATGCCGGTGAAGTCAGCCGACTGGACCTCGGCCTCAAGACCGAGGACACCCGCGATGGCCTTGGCCAGATCGACGTCGTAGCCGATCGGCGTCGTGCCGTCCTCATCGAGGTACTCGGCGGGGGCATACGACGTGTCCGACCCGACGATGAGCTTGCCGGTCTCCGCGATCTTGGCTGGCACCAGGGCGGCGATCGTGTCGTCCTTGCCGGTGGCGGCAGCCGTCGTCGGTGCGGCCGCGGAGGTGGTCGAGGTCGGGCTGCCGGACCCATCGTCGGTGCCCGCACAGCCGGCGAGGGCGACGGTGAGTGCTGCGGCAGTGGCTAGCAAGGCGAGTGTGCGCATGATTTCCTCCGGGGAGCGAACGTCGTGTTCGGCGTGCGCGGGGATTCGCAGCAATCCACTCCCGCACATTCCTTGTGCCTGGCACTATATTCCGCTCATGTTACCTGGGTGTGTCGTCGCATGCCGAGGAGCGAAGAGAGAGGACTTCGAGGACTTCCGGCACGGCGCAGGCTTTGTCTTCCCGGCTTTCACGGAATCCGGCGACCGACGTCGGTCGTGATGCGTGAGCCGACAAATAGGACAGTGGTGGGCAAAAAAGGCGGGATGTTATATCTTACTGTCATGACCTCAACGACGATGGCCGTCTCGGCTCGGGAACGGAGCCGCCACGAAGCATTGGAGTACATCCGCGGGAGCGGCGGGTGCTCCCGATCCGACCTGATGAGGGTCCTCGGTCTCTCGCGTAGCGGCGTCGCGCATCTGGTCGGTCAGCTGATCGAGTCCGGCGACGTGCTCGAGGCGGCACACGTCGGCGGCCTGGAACGCCGGAGGAGGGGGCGTCCGTCCTCAGTGCTGACGATCCGCCAGTCGGACGCACTGGTGGTCGGTATCGACTTCGGTCATGGACACGTCTCCGTCGCCCTGGCGGATATGTCCGGTGCCATCGTGGGAGAGCGAACGGGCTATCGCAACGTCGATGTCGACGCGCAGGGCGCGATCGGTCTGAGCCGCGCCCTGTTGGGCGAACTGCGAGAGGAACACGCCGCCGGACGCCTCCTCACCCAGGCCGTCGTGGGGATCCCCGGCCCCATCGACGTCCGGTCGCGCCAGGTGCGCTCGCCCACGATCCTGTCCGGCTGGGTCGGGCTGTTCCCCGACGACGTTCTCTCCGAGAGCCTGGGACTGCCGGTGGCCGTCGAGCACGACACCTTCCTGGGAGCCTATGGGGAGCGTCTTCGCGGTGCCGGGCGGGGGCTGGACGACTTCCTCTACGTCAAGGTGTCCGGGGGGATCGGCGCGGGACTC
>JAATES010000204.1 GCA_015655615.1 Actinomycetales bacterium | reverse complement strand
GAAGCGCTGGCGGGGGAGCTTGCAGAGGTGGTCACGCAGCACGCCGCCTCACAACGCTATGCGCTGGTGGGACCCGTGGAGGTGCGTTTCGAGACGGACGAGGGCCTGACACCGGGGCATTTCACCGTCACCTCCGCGACGGTACGCGGCGCAGCAGCGCCCGCGGGGGCAACGACCGCGGCAGCCGCCCGTCATCCGCTGATCGACATCGACGGGCAGCGCTACCTGCTCACCGGGCCGGTGACGGTCATCGGGCGCGGCTCCGAGGCGGACATCGTGGTCGACGACCCGGGCATCTCCCGCCAGCACATCGAGATCCGGGTCACACCGCAGGGGGTGATCGCCACCGATCTGGACTCCACCAACGGCCTCTTCGTCGAAGGTCATCAGGTTCCAGCTGCCACCCTGGTGGATGGCAACACCCTGACCATCGGGCGTACTCGTATCTTGTTCTGGGACGCAGAACCGCCGCCTGACGAGACCGGCGGGTGGCCCTCACCGCATGAATGAGCTCACTATCACGCTGCTGCGGCTCGGATACCTCTTGGTCCTGTGGCTGTTCGTCTTCGCCATCATCTCCGTGCTCCGTCGGGACCTCTATGGCACCAAGATCACCGCCCGCCGCCACCGGGTGACCCACCCCGTAGCCGAGCCGCCCGCCACCGAACGGAACCTCGCGGGTCACACGCCCGCACTCCCGGCCCGCGCGCGCCTGATCGTGGTGGAGGGGCCCCTGAGCGGCACCACGGTGCCGCTGAGCGGAGTCAGCGTCGTGATCGGCCGGGCTCCCGATTGCACGCTGGTCGTGGACGACGACTACGCGTCGACCCGTCACGCGCGGATCTACCCCTCGGGCGACGAATGGTTCATCGAGGACCTGGGATCGACCAATGGCACCTTCGTCGACGGTCAGCGCCTGGCAGAACCCGTGGCGTTGCATCCCGGCACCGCTGTCCGCATCGGCCAGAGCGTCGTCGAGATCCGGAGGTAGGGAGCCATGTCAATCGCCCTGCGCTACGCCGCCGTCTCCGACGTCGGACTCGTCCGCGCCAACAACCAGGACTCCGCCTACGCCGGTCCGCATCTGCTGGTGGTCGCCGACGGGATGGGCGGCCATGCCGGCGGCGACATCGCCAGCTCCCTGGCGATCGCCAACCTCGCACCCCTGGATGACGAGGCCCTCGGATCCGGAGAGATCCTCTCCCGCCTCGAAGACACCATCGAGCAAGCCCGACTCGACCTCGTGGCCCACGCTCGCGCCAACCCGAAGCTCGCGGGCATGGGCACCACAGTCACCGCGCTGCTGCGGTCCGGGAACAAACTCGCCATGGCCCACATGGGTGATTCGAGGGCCTACCTGCTCCATGACGGCGCCTTCAGCCAGGTCACCGCCGACCACACCTTCGTGCAGCATCTGGTCGACACCGGCCGGATCACCCCTGAGGAGGCCGAGCACCACCCGCAGCGTTCCGTGGTGATGCGCGTGCTGGGCGACTTCGAGGTCGATCTCGCGCCCGATGTCTCGATGCGAGAAGCCCATCCCGGTGATCGCTGGCTGCTGTGCTCGGACGGGCTGAGCGGCTATGTGAGCCGCGAGACCATCGAGCACACGCTGGCCGAGGTCTCGGATCCCGAGGCCTGCGGGCAGCGCTTGATCCAGCTCGCTCTGCGCGCCGGCGGGCCTGACAACATCACCTGCATCGTGGCGGATGTCGTCGACCTGGATTCCCTGCCCGACGGCGCCGCGCCGAACCCCACGGTCGAAGTCGTCGGTGCCGCCGCAGTCACGCGCGCGGATCCCTCCGCGGCTGCCGACGGCCCTGCCGCCCGCGCGGCAAGTCTCGCCGCGGGGTCTCGAACGGGATCCGACACGCCCGCCACGGACCGGAGCACTCCGCCCGGAGCCGAGCCCGGTGACGAGATCGACATCGAGCCTGCGAACTTTCGCAAGCGCCGCCGTTACGTCCGCTGGATCGTGCTGGTCGCCCTGATCGCCGGCCTGGGCACGGGAGGCTGGCTGGGGTACCAATGGACGCAGCGGCAGTACTTCCTTGGAGTGTCCGAGGGGTCCGTCGCCGTCTTCCGCGGCATTCCGCAGGACCTCGGCCCCCTGGTCCTCTCCCACGAACTGGAGTCCACGGGGATCGATGCGACGACCCTGCCCTCCTACTACCTGACGTCACTGGAGAACTACTCCTTCACCTACGGCTCCTACGCCGAGGCCCAGGCCAAGGTCGAGCAGATCCGGCTGGAGACGGCGATCGCGACTCCGGCGACCGCGGTCTCCCCGCCCGCCAGTTCAGCCCCGCCCGCCAGTTCAGCCCCGCCCGCCAGTTCAGCCCCGCCCGCCAGCAGCGGCCCCACGGCGGCGACCAGCGGATCGTCCTGATGGCGACCGTCGAGCCTGCTCCCGTACCCCGCGGTCGCGCCAGCGAACTGGGATTGCTGCTGATATCGCTGGCCCTGGGGGTAGGCGCGTATGCGCTGGTTGGCCTCACCATGAACGGCACCCTCCCCTCCGGGTTCTACCGTGACGGTGCCCTCTTCACCGCCGCGGCGCTCGGCATGCACGCCGTGGTCCGCTGGCGCGCTCCGTTCGCCGACCCGATCCTGCTGCCGGTCGCCGTGGCCCTCAACGGCATCAGGCTGGCCATGATCTTCCAGCTGGACCAGGCCGCCGAGCCCGACACCTCGCTGGCGGTCAGGCAGATGGGCTGGACGCTGCTCTCCATCGCCGTCGCCTGCGGCCTCCTCTTCGTGCTGCGGGACCACCGGACGCTGCGCCGCTATACCTACCTGGCGCTCGTGGCCGGAACGGTGCTGCTGCTACTGCCCCTGGTCCCGGGGGTCGGGACCCAGATCCATGGCGCCCGCATCTGGATCCACCTCGGGCCCTGGTCGCTCCAGCCCGCCGAGCTTGCCAAGATCGCCTTCGCGATCTTCTTCGCCGGATACCTGGTGACCAACCGCGACACGCTCGCCCTGGCTGGCACCAAACTGCTGGGTTTACAGCTGCCGCGGATGCGCGACCTCGGCCCACTGCTCCTGGCCCTGGGGATGTCGTTGGGCGTCCTCGTCCTCCAGCGCGACCTGGGCACCTCACTGCTCTTCTACGGGCTGTTCCTGGCCATGCTGTACATCGCCACGGAGCGATTGAGCTGGGTGCTCATCGGGCTGCTGCTCTTCATCGCAGGCGCGACCGTGGCGGTGCGGCTGTTCAGTCATGTCGAGGCCCGCTTCGACTCCTGGCTGCATGCCTTCGACCCGGCCGTCTACGACGCCCCGGGCGGCTCGGCCCAGGTGGTCGGCGGCCTGTTCGGCATGTCGAACGGCGGGCTCATGGGGGCCGGGTGGGGTCGTGGCTTCCCGCAACTCGTACCGTTCGCCTATTCGGACTTCATCGTCAGCTCGCTGGGCGAGGTCCTGGGGCTGACCGGCCTGTGCGCTGTGCTGATGCTGTACCTGATCGTCGTCGAACGGGGTCTGCGCATCGCGATCGGAACGCGTGACGGATTCGGCAAGCTCCTGGCAGGCGGACTGGCCTTCGCCATCGCCTGGCAGTGCTTCGTGGTGATCGGCGGGGTCACCCGGCTCATACCGGTCACCGGCCTC
The DNA here is from genome assembly GCA_015655615.1 of Actinomycetales bacterium. Lineage (GTDB taxonomy): Bacteria > Actinomycetota > Actinomycetes > Actinomycetales > Cellulomonadaceae > Rarobacter. The sequence goes on along the minus strand of JAATES010000204.1, from coordinate 62 downwards.
ACCACACCGTTCCTGGCTTACGGAGGCTCGTCCCTGCTGGCGAACTGGCTGATCATCGCCCT
>JAATES010000215.1 GCA_015655615.1 Actinomycetales bacterium | reverse complement strand
TGCGGAGCCTTTCGATCTCTCCGCCCGCCCACTCAGGGTCGGAGTCGGCCAGCGTCTGCCGGTCGCCATGGGGCAAGGTCCCGGTATGCGCGGCGTCGAGGGATCGACGGATTGCCTCGCGCGCGGTGGTCTTGTCGGACACGGGGGTGCCCGGTGCACAGACCATGTCATGTCGCAGGCTCTTGACCAGCTCGATGACCGTGTGCCGGGGAATGCCGGTGATGACGGCGGCGGCCATGCCGAGCACGGTGTGAGAGATCGGAGGCAGCCGCACCTGCGGTCGTCGCAGATCGAGTTCGTCCGCGACGAGCGCCAGGAGCTCTGGATAGGTCAGCCGGTCGGGACCGCCGAGGTCGACATGGGTGTTCTGGATGGCGCCGCCTCCGGCGGCGACGAGTGCCGAGACCACGTCCTCGGTCGCCACGGGCTGGACCAGGCGATCCATCCAGTCGGGGATGAGCAGGATCGGAAGACGCTCGACCAGCCGACGGAGCAATTCGAAAGAGGTGGAACCGGCCCCGAGGATGATTGCCGCGCGCAGAACCAGGGCAGGAGTCTCTGCGTCGAGAAAAATAGTCTCGACTTCTAACCGGGAGGAGAGATGCTCCGACAGATCACCCTCCGGGACCAGGCCGGAGAGATAGACGATCTGAGGGACTCCTCCAGCAGCGCATGCGTGCGCGAAGTTCCTTGCTCCGGCGGCGTCCTTCTCCTGGAAGCCGGGGCGGGCCATGGAGTGCACCAAGAAGTAGGCCGTGTCGGCACCCGCGACCGCGTTCGCGACGGTGACGGGGTCTTCGATGTCAAAAGGAACGGCTTGTACCTGATCCCCCCAGCTAAAATCGGATGCCCGGCCTGGATCCCGCATGCCGGCCACCACCTCGTGTCCGGCCGCGAGAAGCGAGGGAATGAGCCGGGAGCCGATGTATCCGGTCGAGCCGCTGACAAAAGCACGCATGCGACGTTCCTTCCCCCCTGGGTACCATGTTCACAGCGAACATATACGTTCCATTGACGCACCGACTGGAGAGAAGGTCAAGGCATCGGCAGCCGAGGCGGGGTGCAGGGGCGTCCGAGGGGGGAGCTGCGTGCAGCGGTGCCTCTGGTGCGCCGCCTGGGAACGGTGCTGGTGGGATCCGCCCTGCTGGCGGCGACATTCCGCTTCGGCTACGACGATCCCTGGTTCTATGCCTGTTCGGCATTGTTAGGGCTCTGCTGGGTCGCCGGCTGGCGGGCGGACGGAGCGGAGGCGGGGGAGCGGGGGGCCGGTCTTCTCCGGAATGTGCTGTGGGGTGCGGGAAGTGGCGTCGCGCTGGCAGTGGCTTGTACGGCGGGCGTGCTGATCGTGCGGCACTGCCCGCTACTCGGAGAGTCCGCTTTCGATGTGCTTGGTCCGGTCGAGGGCGACGGCACCGCTGTCGTGGTGCTCACGGCACTGGCGGTCGGGGCCTGTGAGGAGCTGATGTTCCGCGGTGCGGTCTACCGCTGGTTCACGCGGCGCCCCGTGCTGTGGTCCACCGTGGTCTACGTCGCGGTGACCGTCGTGACAGCGAACCTCTCTTTGGTGGTCGCTGCTGTGCTGCTGGGCGCCGTCACGGGGATGCTGCGCTCACGCACCGGAAGCGTCGTCGCACCGGTGGTTTGTCACCTGGTCTGGTCGGCGCTGTTGCTCGTCGTGCTTCCGGGGCTGGTCTCGCGGGTGTGAGGTTCCCTAGTCAGGTCACGTGGGTCAGCGTGGCGCTCTGCGAGTGCGCTCAGGAACCTCGAGCAGGACGACGATGGCGGCGGTCAGACCTGCGGCTATGAGCAGCGAGTTCCCGACCAGCGCCGAGAGCCCGATGAGCACCGTGATCAAGACGACCAGCGAGTTTCGCAACCGGCTCAGGCTCGTCCGTAGCGTGAGCCACCACACGCCCAGGATGAAGACGGCCACGGGTACGGTCAGGGTGGCGGCCGCAGCAGCAGGTCCGACGTCTGTGCTGTGGGTGCTCGAATCGATGGCGACTTCGATGCCGGCAGAGAAGGCGCCGGCAGCGGCGAAGATCAGGTAGTGGCCGTATCCGAACCTGAGGGCGTGTGCCTGGCTGTCGAGTCCTTCGTGGTGTTCGTGAGCAAAGTAGATCCACCACATGCCGGCGGCGAGGACGAGGCCGCAGACTGCCAGAGTGATCAAGGGCGCGAGATGCTCGTCGTTCTCAGCCGCGTCGATGATCGCGTTCGCTGAAGCCAGAATCGATTCTCCGAGCACGATCAGCGTGAACAGCCCGTAGCGTTCAGCGATGTGTCGCGGATGCCAGGGGGTCGTGCGTCTGCTCTCCGCCACGACGGGGACGGCCACTTCTGCCACGGCCAGTACGAGGAAGGTCAGCACCCCGCCTTGCCCTGGAAGGAAGAGCCGCGCCACCCAGAGGACTTGAATGGTCGCGATCCCGGCGACGTAGCGCAGCGCTGTGGCGCGCAGGTCCGGGCTGTCGTGGGCGGCACGAAGCCATTGCGCGACCATGGCGAGTCGCATGACCACATACCCGAGGGTGACCAGCAGGAAGTCTCCGTCAGTCATGGCCGCTGGGGTTCCTGCCGCGAGCACCAGAACGCCGGCCATCTGGAAGATGGTGAGGAGCCGGTACAGCCAATCGTCATTGTCGAACGCACTGGCGAACCAGGTGAAATTCATCCAGGCCCACCAGATGGCGAAGAACACCATCACGTAGGCTCCGATGCCCGCGCCGATGTGCTGTTCGGACTCGGCATGGTGCAACTGCGCGGACGACAGCGACACCGCCACGACGAAGACGAGGTCGAAGAACAATTCGAGCGGGCTCGCCGCGCGGTGTGGTTCATCGGGACGGCGGGGGCGTAGGGGAAGGAGGCCCAGAGCACGGGATGCAGGCGTGGTGGTCATAATGCTCCTCGCGCTGTGTATTGGTGATACACGGTTAATATAGCAATGTGACATTACCCCATGGTCCCGATACGCGCAGCCGCTTGCTGGGAGCAGCGGCTGACCTCATCGCGGCCTCACCCGGCCAGGACGTGCCATTGCGCGCCATCTGCGACCGGGCAGCTGTCAGGCTTCCGACGCTTTACCACTTCTTCGGCAGCAAGGACGGGTTGATCTCTGCGGTCATCGACCACGGATTCGACCTGTACCTGGCGGTCAAACGTACGCACGAGTCCACCGGGGATCCCGTGCAGGACCTTCGTGAGGGCTGGGATGCGCATGTTGCCTTCGGGCTGGAGAATCCCGGATTCTATGCATTGATGTACGGGCAGGTCGCCCCCGGGAGCAGCCCCGCAGCGCAGGAGCGTCCTGGTCGCCTCCTCTTGCAGCTGATGCGCGAGGCCGACAGGCAGGGCCGCTTGGTCGTGAGTCCCGAGCAGGCAGCGGCTCACCTGCTCGCTGCCAATGTCGGGGTGACCCTGCGCCAGATCACCCTTGCCCGCGCCGATCCGGATCTGTCGGCCGCGATGCGAGAAGCCTCCCTGTCCGCGATCACGGGGATGTCCCCGGCCCGGAAGGCGGCGAGCGATCTGCCGACTGACGCGGCACGGCTCCTCGCTCATTTGTCTGATGCCGCGCCATTGCTCGGCAACGCTGAGACGGCCCTGTTGGCGACCTGGCTCTCGCGGATCGCCCACGACTCCGGAGCCGGGAGCGACCCTCGAGTAGACGGTCGCTCGGGTACGAGCGTTCCTGACCCGAGGGGCCGGGTGGGCAGAGAGCGCTAGAAGTCAGGGTGAGATCGATAGGCGTGAGCGACACAACGGTCTCGAGAAGGCACTGCCCTGTGACACGACGACCGCGTACTGCCCTGATCAGCCTGGTGATCGTTGCGGTCCTCCGCACCGGTGCCGTGACGATGTCGGCTGGCTGAGCATCGGGACCCTCCAGGCTTCGACGATGCAGCCGGGGGCGGGTTCCTCGATCTCCATGACCACAGCGGCGGGTGCGTCGTATCAGTCGATCGGAGGAACCTTTCTGGCCACGCCGATCAGCGGGGGGATGCAGCTGAGCACACCTGCGTGATGTTTGCGAGGGGGAGTACGGGGAGTCAGGCCAGCTCAGCCGCCCGTGGCATCCCTTCCGACGTTGAGATGGAGGTCGAGCAACCGTGCGATCGACTCCACCGGAGGAGCGATGGACAGCGAGGAGTCGGAGAATCCCTGGACATGCGGTGGGTCGGCGGTGAGCGGATCGAGAGATCTGACCTGACGGTGCAGGTTCTCCATGGTCGTGTCGAGTTGCATGGCCACCTGAGCGGACTGC
>JAATES010000381.1 GCA_015655615.1 Actinomycetales bacterium | reverse complement strand
TGTCCGCGATGTCGAGGGCTTCTTCTTCGTGGCTGTCGGTCTTGGTGGGTGCGAACATCAACCGGCCATGCACCCGCCCACAGATCGCACAGGCCGTGGTGGTGGTGACTTGGGCGACCTGTTGGCGCACGAAGATCACCCGCCGCTCCAGGTCCACGTCCGACCATCGCAGCCCGAGGGCTTCCCCGCGGCGCAGTCCGGCACCGGCAATGACTTCGTAGAGGGCACCGAGGCGGTCGGTGGCAACGTGATCGAGGAACTGGCCCAGCTCTGCGGGTTCCCAGGGTTGGACCTTGGGGCGGTGGTGTTTGGGGAGGTCGACGTCGATGGCCGGGTTGAAGCTGATGAGCCTCTTCTTCTTCGCTGACGCGAGCGCGGACCGCAACGTGGCGTGGACCCGCCGGACGGTCGCCGGGCTCATCCCGGGTCGTTTCTTGCCGCCTACCGTGTGTTCGCCCAGGAGTTGGGTGAGCATGGTTTCGATGTGTCCGGGGCGGAGGTCTTTGAGGCGGTGGCGGCCGAGCATCGGGACCAGGTAGTCCTCGATGTGCTGGGAGTATCCGCGCACCGTGGTGGGGCGTAGCCCGTTGACCTGTTTCTGTGCGAGCCAGGCCCGCAGGTAGGTGGTCAGGGTTTGTTGTTCGTCGTGGGCGTAGGTGCCGTCGGCTACGGAGGCGGTGACGCCGGCGAGTGCGTCTTCGGCTTCGGTCTTGGTGCGGAACCCTGACTTCTTCGCTTGCCGGCGGTCTTGCCACACACCGTCCTTGCCAGGGCCGGGTCCGAGGTCGACGACGTAGGCCCAGGAGCCGTGGTTGAGTCGGCAGGCCTTCCGGCGGCCTTTGGTGTCGTAGGTGGGTTCACAGTTGCACCGCTTGAACACGCTGCCACGCATCCTCGGTCACCTCTCTCGATCGTTGATGCCGACAGGCGGGCACTCACCGGCCATAGTGCTACTCGCCAAGAGGACCAATACATGCACTTGCTTAGCTCGTGCGTCCTCTGGCACAAAATCGACGGGAGCAGGGAGCAGCAAGGGCTCAGCTTCCTGGAGCGCCTCGAGTGCCCGAGTAGCTCGCTCTTGGGCGCGGCTCAGATCTTCGATCAATGCATCTATCTCAGCTCGGTCGGCACCGGCCAAAGCCGCTTCGTGGATTTCGTCTTCGATGGCGCCTCGAGCAGCCCGTGTTGCATCCGACTTCTGTTCTAGATCCGAACGCTGAGTGAGTCGAGGCATCACGCCGAGAAGGAACTGGAAGCGCTCATCTCCGCCAGGCTGGCCTCGCAAGCACAGTGGATCACCGCTCAACCAGCTGAGTGCAACTTCCGATGACGACACCCCGTAGCCGGTGAGTTCAGTAGTCACGCTTCGACCGCGAACTTCTGACGCCAACAGGACAACCGGATTCACCCAGAGCACGTAGGCGAGCGCCGTCAGATCGTCGACATCCACCCGCCGGTCTCCGCTTTCGATACGACGCAGTCCAAGCGGAGGAATGGCGCGCCCTGCAGCCTCGAGCTGTCGTGACAACTCCGCGTAAGTGAGCCCTCGCGCTGTTCTGATCCGCTTCAGATTATGGCGGACGTGGTCTCCAGTAGGTCCCAGTGCGTTTTCTCTTCCTGCCATGATGCGACTATACGCGATCAAAGATGACACGCAACGATCATGCTTGAACCCGGACGCTCGGACATGTATGGTCTGATCGCAAGTAGATCAGTCCGAGTGACTTGCGATCAAAGATGGAGGCTCCGTGAGTGCGAGGTTGATGACGACCCAGGAGGTCGCAGACAAGATTCAGATCCCTACACCGACACTGCGGAAGTGGCGCAGCCAGGGACGCGGCCCGAAGGGATTCCGTGTGGGGCGCCACGTGCGCTACCGACTCGAGGATGTCGAGACATGGCTGGACGCGCAGTACACCGCCGACACCAAGGTTCCGGTGACGGCATGAGCAGAGCCCGCGAAGACGAGAGCGCCCTCGGCGCGGTGGCAGCCGCAACCGAGGGCATGGACAACACCAACAGCCAGCAAGCCATAGGAGCATCCGTGTCGATTCTCGCAGAACCCACCCAGGCAGTCGAGGCCACCCCCCACCGAAGTGGTGGCCTCACAACTGTCGAACTATGCGAAGTGCCACTCGCCGAAGGTGACGCTCGCCGCCTGACGCAGCAGATCAGTCTGCTGCTCGACTCAGCTGCCGGCGTCCTAGACAAACTGGCCGCCGCGATCCGCGAAGCACGGGACCGCCGAGCCGACATCGCCCTGGGCTACGCCTCCTGGGCCGAGTACGCCAGCACCGAGTTCGCCCCCCACACCACTGGACTGTCCGCCGCAATCCGCCGCAATCCGCCGCGACCTCGTCGCCAACCTCAGCATTGAGATCGACGGGTCACCGGCACTATCCACGCGGCAGATCGCACCGGCCGTGGGCATCGGCGTGATGACGGTTTCCGATTACCGGCGCAAGGCAGGTGTACGGAGTCCGTACACCTCCAAGGTGGCCACCAAGCTTCCACCTGACGCTCCGGTCGCCACCATCGCGGCTGGCGAGTGTGTGGTCATCGCCGAACAACGCTCCGTAGAGCCGAGCAAGCCCCGGCGTAACCCCTTGTCGGATCAGTTTCGCAACGCCGCTCTCGCTCTGACTTCGAAGGTCGGAACACTAGAACGACTCAGCGAGGATGACCGCTTCACGAGGCATGCGAAGAGCATCGCGACGATCTACCGCAGCGACCTCATCCGTGCGATCGACACGCTCCAATACATCCTCGACAAGCTCCCCAAGGGTGGTGAACCACGATGACCGCCACGACGCCGACCACGAGGGACCTCGACCGCACCAAACTCCAACCACTCGTGACGTTCTATGAAGGCCCACTCCCGGATGGGTACCTCGGCCTGACGTCCCACACTGCCGGTGAGGTCTTCGTCTCCTCACACCAATCCAAGCTCCAGTACATCGAGACGATGCTCCACGAACTGCTGCACTTCCTCCTCGAACACGACACCCCACCCTCACCGCGGGCCGAGACCCGTATCGAGGAATTGGCCACCAAGACCGCCCGCAAAGTGATCTTCCTGGAAGCATCCCTGCGCCCGGCACACACCAAGGCGGCGGGCCGATGACCACCACCGCCGAAACCCGGATCAGTCCCGCAGCCTGGCACGCCGCATGGAAGAGACGAAAGGCCGGCCTCCCACCCAGGTCACAACCCACACCGGTAGGACCCAAGGTCGACTACGCCGACGTGATCGGTGACATTGACCTCCTCGCCCGCTCGGGGGAAACCCTCGAGAACACCGCCCGACGCGTCGGGTACCGCACTGAAACGGCGCTGCGCCGCGCATTGAACCGGCACCGCCGCAGTGACCTGATTCGCCAGTTCGCCGCCAACAAGAACCCGGAGGCCAACCCGTGGTGACACCATTCACTCTCACCCAACTCCAAGCACTGCCCCCGGTGCTCGACATTGAGACCGCCGGCAGGGTCCTGCTGGTAGGGCGCACGAAATCCCACGAACTCGCCCGCCGCGGCCAGTTCCCGGTCCCCGTGCTCCGCCTCGGGAAGGCATACCGGGTACCCACCGCACCCCTACTCGCCCACCTCGGGATCACGCCCACACCTGACGGCGGGCCGGACCTACGGATTACAGATCCGATCAACCCCCCAACACCCCAGGTCAACGACGGCGATGGTCACAACTGGTCACAAGATCGGAGAACCGCATGAACCTCCGCACCGAGACTGTGTCCACGGTGTTGTTCGGTCTCGGCTTCAACGTCGTCGTGCCGATCATCCCTGACCAGGCACCCCAGCACGTGCGTGAAGGCCTCGCCCGACAGCGGTTGCTACTGCTGACCGGGCAATGCCCATGCGGGGTCCGCCTGACTGGCCCAAACCGTGCCCAGCGCCGCCAAATGGCCCGCGACGAGCACCGCGGCATCGGCGTATGGGAAGTCACCCCCAGCCACTTCGCGGGCTGCCCAGCAACCCACCCCGACATCACCGGAGAAACACCATGACAGACCTACATTCCAGGTCCCGATGGGCCACCGAACTCCGGCGGAGCAAACGTCGGCCGATGCGGATGCTGGCGGGTTCGTCGTGCGCGAAGTTCACGCAAATACCGTCTCGCGGCAAACTCGGACTCGAATGCACGCCATTGGTAGTCGAGATGCACAAAGAATCTCCCCTCGAATCGGCACACGTTCACTCTGAACCCCTCGAGCTCGACCGCCTCAACCTCTGGCTCCATGCCACCACCCCTATCGAAGCAACCTCTCTTCGGACAAGGTATGCGATTACCCGGGAGAGTGCTCGCCGAAACCGCGGTGATGCCCGGTGACGATCCTCGGACCTGCACTCGAACTCCATGCCGCCGGCTACTCCGTCATCCCGATCCGCCCTGACGGCAGTAAGGCGCCCGCGGTCGCATGGAAGCAATACACAACCCAACAGGCCACTGTCGAGCAGCTTCACACCTGGTTCACAGGCGACCGCCACGACCTCGCCATCATCCAAGGCAGCGTCTCCGGTGGCGCAGAACTGACAGAGTTGGAGGGCCGCGCCGCCCATCACTTGCCTGAACTTCGCGAACTCGCCCACAACTCCGGCATCGGTGAGTTGTGGGACAGGGTCACGATGGGGTGGACGGAGCAGTCGCCCTCTGGAGGCTGGCACTTCCACTACAGGCTGGTCGACGCCGCCGTGCCGGGTAACCAGAAGATCGCGAAGAATTCTGCAGGCGAGATCCTGGCAGAGACGCGCGGTGAGAACGGGTATGTCATCGTCGCACCGTCGCAGCATCACCCGACTGGCAACTCCTGGTCGAGAGTGATCGGTAGTCCTGACATGGCCGCGACGATCACCCTCGAGGAACGCGCCGACTTCCATGCGGTCCTCGCCACGTTGGACGTCCAACCCGAACCGGCAGCCTCCACATCACCGGTGCCGCCTCATGATCCCACCGAGGGCGTAACGCCGGGTGACGACTACGAGAACAAGACTGACTGGGCCGACATCCTCGAGCCGGCAGGGTGGCAGCTCGTCTTCACCCGAGGCCGCACAAGATATTGGCGCCGGCCCGGCAAGACCACCGGCATCAGCGCCACCACCGGCCATGCCGACGACCGAGACCGACTCTTCGTCTTCACGTCCAGCACAGACTTCCAGCAGGAGATCCCCTACACAAAGATGGGGGCGCTCGCAGTGCTGCAATACGGCGGCGACCACAGCGCCACCGCCAAGGCACTCTACGCCGCCGGGTACGGCAACCAGGCCACCGAGTACCGCCTGCACGCCGTCACCTCACCCGATGCAGTGTTCGACGACATCCTCGGGCCTAGCGCGGACAAGCCCCACACCGTCCCGGACAAGTCCAGTGTTGTCCCGGACGCGTTCCAGAACATCCCGGCCACGGACGGCTCACTTGCCCTCGCACCCGTGCCGAGGACCGCGAAGGTCACCACGCTGACCGACCGCACCATGACCCTCACCGACGTCGGCAACGCGGAGTTGTTCGCCACCCAGCACGCCCACCACGTCCGCTACGTTGCAGACCGCGGCCACTGGCTCATCTGGGACGGCTCCCGGTGGGCGTGGGACAACAAGGAGAAGGTCCTCCAGCTCGCGAAGCACACCGCTGAGAGCCTGGACCCCACTACGAGTCCGGCCGTGGAGAAGCACCGCACCCGATCCCTGTCACGGCGCAGCCTCGAAGACATGCTCAAAGTCGCCCGGTCCCACCCGGCCATCGTCGTCACCACCCACGAACTCGACGCCGACCCCTACGCGCTCAACACCCCAGACGGGGCTGTAAACCTACGCACCGGGACACTGACACCGCCCGACCCGGCCGCCCTTCACTCTCGCAGCACCCTGGCCGCACCCGACTACGACGCCGCCACGCCACTGTGGGACAAGTTCCTCGCCGAGACGTTCGCCGGCCACGAAGACGTCATCCCCTACCTGCAGCGACTCGTCGGCTATGCGGCTACAGGGGTCGTCACCTACCACGTCCTGCCGTTTGCCCACGGTTCCGGCGCCAACGGCAAATCCGTGTTCCTCGGCGTCACTGGCAAGGCTCTGGGCGACTACGCCAGCACCGCCAACAACCGTCTCCTCCTCGCAGGAGCAACCCAGCACGAGACAGAGATCGCCCGCCTCGCCGGCATGCGCATGGTCGTGGCCTCCGAAGTCAACGAGAACGACCGGTTCGACGAAGCCAAGGTCAAACTCCTTACCGGTGGCGACCGGCTCACGAGCCGATTCATGCGGCAAGACTTCTTCAGCTTCGACCCGACCCACCACCTGTGGGTGATGGGAAACGAACAGCCCCGCGTCACCACCGGCGGTGAGGCCTTCTGGCGCCGGGCACGGCTCATCCCGTTCACCAACACCGTCCCGGTCGACAAGCGGAACCAGAACCTCGAAAACGAGCTGCTCGCACAGGAAGCCGCGGGCATCCTCGCATGGATCATCAAAGGCGCCGTCAACGCACTCAGCTCCGGCCTCGACGAACCGGACAGCGTCATGGCCGCCACGAAGGAGTACGCCGCAGAAGAGGACCAGCTCGGACGCTTCCTCGAAGAACGCACCCACCGCGGCTCCTCAGTCCTGCGAGTCCAGCAGACAGACCTGATCGCCGAGTACAAGCGCTGGTGCATCGCGCAGGGCGAGCAGGCGAAGACCAGTCAAGCCCTCGGGCGGGAACTGAAAGGCCGCTTCGGAGTCCAAACCCAGAAGAGCAACAGCCGCAAGGTCTACACCGGCGTCGCACTCATCAGCGACGAGTCGGAGCAGGACGGTGAGCAGTGGTGGCAGAAGTAGCGACCAATCAGCGACAGCAAGCGACCGTCCTGGACCGTTTCACCACCACAACGGTCGCTGTCAAGATCGCTGCAATATCAACGACAACCGACCCTGAGCGACCGATAGCGACCGATCCTCCCTACTTCCACCTATACGCGCCCGCGCAGGGCACTCATACGAAACCACGGTCGCTATCGGTCCTTTCGGTCCCTGTTTCAACATGCGACACGACCCAGGAAGAACGGTCGCTATCGGTCGCTGCCGTCAAGGAGACTCGATGAGACTCACACCCGACATGCTCGCCCTCGAGCTCCGCTTTATCCAAGCCCTCAACCGAGAACGACAATGGCGCTACTGGACCGACCCACGCGACCGCCGCGATCCCACCTGGCCAACCATCCTTGCCCTCCACGCCACCGGCATCACCCTCGCCATCTACATCCGCCCCCGCAAGCCCTACCCCTCCGACAAGACCAGCACACAACAAATCCCCGAACACTGGAAGCCGGTCATCTGGCACCCCGGCAACGCACGCAACGTCGAAACATGGCTCACCCTCCCCACCACCCTCGACCTCCCCGGCGCCGCACGATGACCGGCCGGCGGCGCGGACGTCCCGCTGGCCCTTCGCGTACTCGCGCACGCGCGAGTGCCAGTGCCAGTGCCGCCACCCGTGACCAATCTGAGAACACACCGGCCCTGACCCGCCAGTTCACCCCTGGTATCGGATTCGAAATCCGTCGGCACTCGGGTGGTGGCATCTGATGGGGCACGCGAACCCGGGCGAGCTGCTGCGCACCGCAGGCCCGGCACGGCAGGCCGCGGCCCGGTTGCGGGCAGCCTTCGATGAACACGGGCCGGCACAGTGCCAAACCTCACCGACACCGCAGGCGTGGGACCTGGACTCAACCGTGGTGCTCTCGATGCGCCTGGCCAAGACCGCTGTGGCCGCGTGCTGGACCTGCCCAGCCAGGGTGGCGTGCTTGGAGCTCGCGACCGCCGGCGGTGAACGGTATGGGATCTGGGGCGGGCTGACACCAGGCGAACGCGACGACCCGGCATGACCCCCACCGCTCACGACCCGGCCACCAGCACCGGTAACGACTCTGGTGCGGACGTCGGCGTGGTCGTGTCACCCGCCGGTGTGCTCATCCCCGCCGACCTCGCGGGTGCTTTGCTGGACCTCCTGGCCACAACGGGTCGGCCAGTGTCGCGCCGGGTGCGGGCCATCCTCGAAGCACTCGCAGTCGCAGAGACCATTTCGCTGCAACGAAACCAGCCCGGGCCGCCTGGAAGACTGGAACCAGTGGGCGCACCCAGGTGGTGCACCACGACTCAGGCCGCTACCGAGAGCGGGCTCTCGATCAGGAGGGTTCAGCAACTTGCTAGCACCGGCCGCATCGAGGCCAGGCGTCTCGACGGAACCCGCATCTGGCTGATCGACCAAGCCAGCCTCACCCAGCACCTCGCGGAGCAACCCGATGACACCCACCACCCTCACCCCAGAGGCGGCTCCTGAGCCGTTGAACGTCCAGGACGCCACCGACGCCCACCAGGGTGCTCTCCAGGCGCATCAGGACGCCGAGATGGCCGTCACAACCCTGCAACGTGCCATCGTCGCTGGGGACACCACGATCAGTCGAGACCAACTCGATGACGGCCGCTCCCAGGCCAGGTTCACCGCCCTTCGCCTGCAGGCAGCCAAGCGGCGCCTCGACGCCGCCGTGGCCGCCGTGTCGGCCTCCGATGCAGCAGCGGCATTGACGGTCGCGGGGCCGCCTGCGGGTGTGGAGTCCCAAGACGACCGCCGTACCCGCCACCTGGCCGGCTACGACCACACCCACACCCCCACCGGCAGCATCATCCACCTGACCACCACCCAAGACGGTGCCGCACCAGGATGCCCGTCGTGCGGACGCCGCGGCCCCACCGAGCCCTGGCAGCATCAGATCGGCTGCCCGGCCTACACCCCACACCCGGCATCCATCGCCGCCACCCACACTTCCTAGGAGCTCCTCATGGGATTCATCAGTGCGTTCTCCGACGAGTACGTCCACATTCAGAACCAAACGCGGGCCATCGAGACCATCAACACCACCAAGGCCCGCCTCCGTGCGACCCGGCAGTCCCTGGACAACGACCTGCTTGCCGCATTGACCTACGCGGACCCGGACCTGACCGCCCAGGGCGTGGCGAAGTACCGTCAGCAGCTCGCGGCACAGGTGCGGGCGAAGCACAAGCCGGTCGTCGACGGACTGACCGCCCAGATCACCGGCAGTGCCCAGCAACTCGCTGCCGCAGCCGAGAAACTACGCCCGGTCGTGAACTGGTCCGACCCCGCAAGCATCCAACGCGCTCAGGCGAAGTGGGACCAGTCCCGCATGCGCCTCGATGCCGGTATCCGCCTCGAAGACGTCACCGCCAACGCTGACCTCGACACCCTCGCAGCCCTGGCAGAGTGGGCGCCGGCGTGGATCGACACCCAAACCCGCTCCACACGGCCTGTGGGGCTCAGTGGTGGTCTTGACCCGGTCCCGGAACCGTCCTACGCCTACCTGCGGGCCCTCATCGATGCCCGGGCCGCCCAACTCCTCGGCGAGAAGGCCGCTACGGCATTCACGGCCGCAAAGGACGCTGAGGCCATCGCCGCCTACGCTCAGCCCCTGCTGGCACACCTGCAAGCCACCATCGAGGGCACACCCAGCTCCAGCAGTGCCCTCGAAGCCGCACTCGGGGCGCACTACGCCGAACAACAAACCCGAGGACCACAACACCCCCCGGACGGGTCCAATTCCGCCTGAGCGCCGCAGACGGGCACGGTCAAGAAAAGCGGGCCACGAGCCCACCTCACACCACGTGCAGGCTACTATGGCTTCGAAGGGCGGTCCCGCAGTCCTCACGGACAGCGCAGCCGCCCTTCGCCTGCCTCCAAGACCAGAGGTCCTACCCCATCTGGTGCGAGGTCTGCGTCGTACCCGGCACCACCCCACCCCACCCCATTCGATGCCCAGGAGGCATCGTCATGCCCGAAGGAACTTCGAAACCGGAGAGAAGTTCCGCCAGAAAGGCTTCCACGTCGCCGCCAGAGACTGGAGTCATGCCGAGACGATCATCGCTACCGCGACCAGGAACGCACTCGATTTGGGCTCGACAGGCTGGTGCCGTGCGCGCACGATCCTTGCCAGGACCGCACACGGCGCAACTTCTACTGTGATATTATCACCAAATGGATCACATGCAGCGGCTTCTCGAGGAGATGGCACCACTCTGCTCACCCCTTTACGACGTATTCACAGGAAGCGTCCTGCGAGTGGGTG
>JAATES010000218.1 GCA_015655615.1 Actinomycetales bacterium | reverse complement strand
GACGTCACCGTGCAGCGCAAGATCCTCGATCATCTGGCGGAGCTCACTCAGGAGCTCGGCACCGCCGTGCTGTTCATCACCCACGACCTCGGCCTTGCTGCGGAACGTGCCGAGCATCTTGTGGTGATGTACCGCGGCAAGGTGGTCGAGTCGGGCCCGTCCCGGGAGATCCTGGCCAACCCGCAGCACCCGTACACCAAGCGGCTGGTGGCAGCGGCACCCTCCCTGGCCTCACAGCGCATCCAGGCGGCCAAGGAGCGAGGTGCCGAGGCCGAGGACCTGCTCGCTGCGACCGGCGGCGATGGCATCAGCACGCAACGCCCGGACGTCCTGGAGATCCGCGGCATCAGCAAGGTGTTCCAGATCCGAGGGGCGCGCGGCACCAAGAAGGACTTCACGGCCGTGGACGACGTCTCCTTCTCGGTGAAGAAGGGAACGACCGTCGCGCTGGTGGGGGAGTCCGGCTCGGGCAAGTCGACGGTCGCGAACATCGTGCTGAACCTGATCGATCCGACCGAGGGCAAGATCTTCTTCGAGGGGACCGACCTGTCCACGCTCGACAAGAAGGAGTTGTTCGCGTTCCGGCGCAGGGTCCAGCCGATCTTCCAGAATCCCTACGGCTCGCTCGACCCGACGTTCTCGATCTACCGGATCATCGAGGAGCCGCTGCGGCTGCACAAGGTGGGCTCGAAGAACGAGCGCGTGTCCCGGGTCCGTGAGCTGCTGGATCTTGTCGCCCTGCCATCCGACACCATGCGGCGATACCCCAATGAGCTGTCCGGCGGACAGCGGCAGCGCATCGCCATCGCCCGGGCACTGGCGCTGGGCCCGGAGGTCGTGGTCTGCGACGAGGCCGTCTCCGCACTGGACGTGCTGGTGCAGGCGCAGATCCTGGAACTGCTGGGCCGTCTGCAATCGGAGCTGGATCTCAGCTATCTGTTCATCACCCACGACCTCGCAGTCGTCCGGCAGATCGCGGACCAGGTGTGCGTGATGCAGGAGGGAAAGATCATCGAGCAGGCCACGACGGACGAGGTCTTCGACGCCCCGCGAGAGCAGTACACGAAGGATCTTCTCGGAGCCATTCCTGGGGCCAGCCTCGGGATCTTCGCCTGACTCACAGAGTCTTGCGGCTTGTGCGATAGAATCAGGGTGCCTGCGACTGACGTCGGTCGCGCGGCCCCGTGGAGTGGACGCGCCGGAACGACTCGGCGCGGAGGACTTGGTGAGGCCGCTTCCCCTCACTGTGAAATGAGTCCTGTGTATGTCTGTGCGCTCTGACCTGCGCAATGTCGCCATCGTCGCTCATGTCGACCATGGCAAGACCACGCTTGTTGATGCCATGCTCAAGCAGTCTGGTGCTTTCGGAGCACACCAGCACGTCGATGAACGCGCGATGGACTCCGGTGAGCTGGAACGTGAGAAGGGCATCACGATCCTCGCCAAGAACACGGCGGTGCACTACGCCGGGCCCGCCGCCGCGGCCTCCGGGCAGCCCGACGGCATCACGATCAACGTCATCGACACCCCCGGTCACGCCGACTTCGGTGGCGAGGTCGAGCGCGGGCTGTCGATGGTCGACGGTGTCGTGCTGCTGGTGGACGCCTCCGAGGGCCCCCTGCCGCAGACCCGGTTCGTCCTGCGCAAGGCGTTGGCCGCCAAACTCCCGGTGATCCTGGTCGTCAACAAGGTCGACCGTCCGGACTCCCGCATCGACGAGGTCGTGGCGGAGGCGACGGATCTGCTGCTGGGTCTCGCCTCGGACCTCCACGACGAGGTCCCGGACCTCGACCTCGACGCGATCCTCGACGTCCCGGTCGTCTACGCGGCCGCCAAGGTCGGTCGTGCCTCGCTGGAGCAGCCCGCCGACGGCGGATTGCCGGACTCGGAGAACCTCGAGCCGCTCTTCGCGACCATTCTGGAGAAGATTCCCGCTCCCACCTATGACGAGGACGCGCCCCTGCAAGCCCATGTGACGAACCTCGACGCCTCGCCGTTCCTGGGCCGCCTTGCGCTGCTGCGGGTTTTCAACGGAAACATCCACAAGGGTGAGACCGTGGCCTGGGCCCGGCACGACGGCACGATGCAGAACGTGCGCATCACCGAACTCCTCGAGACCAAGGGGCTGGACCGGGTGCCCACCGATTCTGCCGGCCCCGGAGACATCGTCGCGGTCGCAGGAATCGCCGACATCACGATCGGCGAGACCCTGACCGACCCGGACGACCCACGTCCGTTGCCGTTGATCACGGTGGACGACCCCGCGATCTCGATGACCATCGGCATCAACACGTCGCCATTGGCGGGCAAGGGCGGCAAGGGCCACAAGGTCACCGCTCGCCAGGTGAAGGACCGCCTGGACAAGGAGCTGGTGGGCAACGTCTCCCTGCGCGTCCTGCCCACCGAGCGTCCCGACGCCTGGGAGGTCCAGGGTCGTGGCGAGCTGGCGCTGGCCATCCTCGTCGAGCAGATGCGCCGCGAGGGCTTCGAGCTCACGGTGGGCAAGCCACAGGTGGTCACCAAGACCATTGAGGGCAAAGTCAACGAGCCCATGGAACGGATGACCATCGACGTCCCCGAGGAGTACCTGGGGGCGGTCACCCAGCTTCTGGCACAGCGCAAGGGCCGCATGGAGACCATGTCGAACCACGGCACGGGGTGGGTCCGGATGGAGTTCATGGTGCCGGCACGTGGCCTGATCGGATTCCGCACGCGATTCCTCACGGACACCCGCGGGACCGGGATCGCCTCGTCCATCGCCGAGGGCTATGAGCCCTGGGCCGGGCCCATCGAGACCCGGGTCAACGGCTCGCTCGTGGCGGACCGCTCCGGGGTGGTCACGCCGTTCGCCATGATCAACCTCCAGGAGCGGGGGTCCTTCTTCGTCGATCCGACCCAGGAGGTCTATGAGGGGATGATCGTCGGTGAGAACGCCCGCAATGAGGACATGGACGTGAACATCACCAAGGAGAAGAAGCTCACGAACATGCGTGCCGCCAGCAGCGACACGTTCGAGAACCTCACTCCGCCGCGGCACCTCACGCTGGAGGAATCGCTCGAATTCGCCCGCGAGGATGAGTGCGTCGAGATCACCCCCGAGGTTGTGCGGATACGCAAGGTGGTGCTCGACCAGTCCGAGCGTGCCCGCATCACGGCACGAACGCGTCGCGCCTGATCCCGGATGGACCATCAGGTCCCGGGACCGTCTGGCGCGCGTCTTGGCCGCGGAACGCTGGTCGCGGTCCATGCGCACCCCGACGATGAGACGCTGACCACCGGAGGCCTGCTGGCCGCCTGGGCTGCGGCTGGTGGCCGAGTGGTCGTGGTCACGGCAACCCGCGGCGAGCGGGGTGAGACGATCGGGGACGACCTTCGGGTGCTGGAGGGTGATGGGAGCGCCCTGGCGGCGCATCGCTACGGTGAATTGTGCGAGGCGCTGTCCATCCTGGGCGTTCGGGAACATCATTTCCTGGACACGTTGGTCGCGCAGGGGGCTGCGGCCCCTGCCAGCTGGCTCGAGGCCGGACCGGATGCGATCGGGCTGACGGAGGGGGGCTCAGGGCGCGCTCCCGCGGTCCGTTACGAGGACTCCGGGATGCGCTGGATCGCCGGGTCCCCGGGTGTCGCCCGAGCGGCTGACGAGACGCCGGTGCTGGCCCTGATCCGAGCCTCGCGCGGAGTCCAAGCGGCCGCGCTGTCCGAGCTTCTGGAGCGTCTGCGACCGGAGGTGGTCGTCACCTATGGCCCGGAAGGCGGATACGGGCACCCGGATCACGTCCGGGTCCACGAGATCACACTGGATGCCGTGGCGGCACTCAAGTCCGAGCCGGGCAGCGCTTGTGCTGAGCGGCTGCCCGAGCTGTGGTGGTGCACCTCGGATCCGTCAGCGCAGGCGCAGGCTCAGCTGGCCGTCGCACACGAGGCGGCCTGCCGGGAGCTCCTCGGGCAGAGACGGGCTGGCCATCGCGAGCAGCTGAGGGTGCAGGATGCCCCGGCCCGCACCGAGGATGCCCGCACCGGGACGCT
>JAATES010000052.1 GCA_015655615.1 Actinomycetales bacterium | reverse complement strand
TCGAGCGTGGTGGGCAGGAACGCTGAGAACTGGCCCTTGTCTGACAGCCAGAACCGGTCCCTGATCGCCGACGCCAGTGCGTCTGCCCACTGCTGGTACCTGGCTGCTGCCGTGGTCTTCCCGGAGGCCTGGGCCAGCCTCGCCGCTGCGTCGATCGCCGCCCAGTGCGCCCCGTTCGTGGACAGCGTCTCACTTTCGGCGATCTGGACGACGTCGGACTTGACCCAGCTCGGATAGGTCTGCTCACGCCAGTCCAGAAAGGACGACTCGCCGGTGTACAGGCCGGTCCGTGAGTCGAACACCGCCTGGCGGTCCTGCTCGATCGTGTTCTTGAGGGCTTCATAGGCCGTGGCGGCGAAGGCCGCTCGTTCGTCGTCAGGGAGCCAGGCCAGGATCTCGCTCGCCCCGAGCGCCCACGAGACCCGGTCGGTCGAGTTGGGGTAACTGCCGCCGGTTCCGGTGTCCTGCAGAATCTGCGTGTCCCCGCTGCCATCACGACGGTCGCTGAGCTTGAAGAGCAGGGTGTTGCGCATCCGTTCCGGATCGATGGCGCTGAGTCCCAGATCGGCGGCATAGGAGACGTCCCGCGTCCAGATGTAGGTCCAGAGCTCGCCGGTGAGGTAGCAGCCCGTGCCGGCATTCGTGCAGTCCATCGCTGCACCGCCGTTGTAGGCGCTATTCGTCACGGAATCTGCGCTATCGAGACGGGCATCGTCGAGCGCCATCGCGTAGAGGCCGTCGAGCAGCGCCGATCCGGTACGCAGGACCGGTTCACCCGGCTGCTCCGTGAAAGTCCGGGATGCGACCAGACTGCTGGTCAGCACATAGGTACGGCGGCAGTCCGGAGTCACCGCGCTCACGGTCACGGACGCAGTGCCCGTGCTATCGCCGTACTGGCCTGCACCGGCGGGTGCCGCGCAGGGGTCCACGGTGAGCGGTGCCGAACCGGGAGGCGCCGACGCCTCGGGCGCGGCCGCGTGCGCGACGCCCGGAGCGAGGCTGAGGAGCAGGGCGACCACAGCCACACCGGAGAGGAGCCTATGGGGCATCGGACGTGACATGGGATGGCCTCCGCCGCATCATGTGACACCAGCATGGAGGTGGAACACACTGGTTGCGGCGATGCCGCTGGTAGAACCTTCGGAGGGCACCCTCGCCCTCCGGGATGAGCCGTTCTGTCTCGGCTCGACTGCAGCCTAGGTGCGCCGACTTTATCCTGTCAAGGTTGCGAAATCACCAATAGATTCGCGTCTTCCGAGGAGAGACACCCCCTGCTGCCCGGCGTCACGGTCAGTGCCCGCGGAGAGTCTCCCTGGCAGAGGCCTTTCGCAGGCTAGCTGCCTTCCGCAGGCTGGAACGAGCCCGGCTCCGGTCATGAGAGGCGTCGTAGGCGAACGCCAAGTCGTACCAGGCCTTCCAGCTGGTCGGTTCGGCCTCGACCCTCGCTCGCATCTCTCCGAAGGCCTCATCAGCGGCGATGCGGTCAATCCGTCCACCGGGGGAACGCGGCAACGAGTCGACCGGCAGTTCCTCGGCGGCCGCCAGCTCATCGGCCATGGACTGCACCTGGACGGCAAGGTGCCATTCGCGGATCAGCACGAACAGGACCAGGAGCGGCAGCACGAGGACCGCGATACCGATGCCGACGCCGACCGCCTTGCCCGTGTCGATCAAAGCCCAGGCTCGTCCGATGACAGCCCAGGTGTACAAGGCCAGCAGTGCAGTCACGACGACGGCCGGCAGGAGTCCTTTGCGCACGATTCAGCCCAAGTCGAGAAGATGCTCGAGGCCGACAGTCAAGCCTGGCCGGGATCCGACAGCGCGCACAGCCAACAGCACACCGGGCATGAAGGAGGCACGGTCAAAGGAGTCCTGCCGGATGGTCAGCTGCTCTCCGAGGTTCCCCAGCAGGATCTCCTCGTGAGCGACGAGTCCGCGCAACCGCACCGCATGGACCCGCACTCCATCGATGTCGGCGCCCCGTGCCTCGAAGCCCGAGGCGGTCGCGTCAGGGGACGGGCCCCGGCCTGCCGCCTCCCGCGCCGCCGCGATGGCCGCCGCAGTGTGCCGGGCTGTCCCGGACGGAGCGTCGACCTTGTCAGGGTGGTGGAGTTCGATGACCTCGGCCGACTCGAAGTACGGTGCCGCCTTTGCGGCGAATGTCATGGCGAGGACCGCCGAGAGCGAGAAGTTCGGAGCGATCAGCACCCCGACCTCCGGGGCAGAGGCCAAGTGGTCCGCTACACGGCCCAGCGACTCCTCCGTCCAGCCGGTCGCTCCGACCACCGCATGAACCCCGGCGTCGATCAGCGTGTGGACATTGGCTTCGGTCTCGGCCGGGACCGTGAAGTCCACCGCAACGCGGACCCGTGATCCATGCAGCACGGCGGAGAGGTCGTCCTCGTGCTCGACCCGCGTTACGAGTTCGAGGTCCGGCGCCGACTCGACTGCCTGGCACACTGTTCGGCCCATCCTGCCGTCCGCCCCCAGCACGGCCACCGCGATCCTGCTCTGAGAAGTCACCGAAGCAACCTACCAAGGTTTGCCGACCAGTCCCATCTCG
>JAATES010000265.1 GCA_015655615.1 Actinomycetales bacterium | reverse complement strand
CTACCCCGCCGACACCCCGCTGTCGCTCGATGGTGAGGAACTGCGCAAGCAGTCGAACGACAATCCGGTGTTCTACGTGCAGTACGCTCACGCCCGCACGCGCAGCGTGGCCCGCAATGCCAGCGATCTTGTGGTCAACCGAAACGACGGATTCGACCCCGCATTGCTCGACCACCCGACGGAGGCCGCCCTGCTCGGGCTGCTGGCCGACTATCCGCGCGTGGTGGCGCAGGCCGCTCAGCTGCGCGAGCCGCATCGGGTGGCCCGCTACCTCGAGGAACTGGCCGGGGGCTACCACAAGTGGTACGACGCCCGGAGGGTGACGCCGGTCGGCGACGAGGCCGTGACCGACACCCACCGCACCCGCCTCTGGCTCAACGACGCCGTCGGTCAGGTCCTGTCGAACGGGCTCGACCTGCTCGGCGTGAGCGCCCCGGAGCGGATGTGAACGCCCGGGACGCCCGGGTGTGGCCGCAGACGGCCTCCGTCGACGACGCGGGCGTGATGAGCATCGGTGGCGTGGATGTGCGGGACCTGGCCGATCGGTTCGGCACACCGGTCTTCGTCCTGGATGAGGCCGACTTCCGGGCACGGGCACGGCTCTTCCGGGACTCCTTCGATTCTGCGTTCGCCGAGATCGGCGGCGCGGTGGACGTCTATTACGCGGGCAAGGCCTTCCTGTGCAGCGCCGTGGCGCGGTGGGTGGCCGAGGAAGGCCTGCGGCTCGACACCTGCACCGGAGGCGAACTGGCCGTGGCCCGCAAGGCGGGAGTGCCCGGGCCGAAGCTCGGTCTTCACGGCAACAACAAGTCCGACGTGGAGATCGCGCGCGCCATCGAGATGGGGGTGGGGCGCATCGTGCTCGACTCCCTGGCCGAGGTCTCTCGAGTCGCCGAGGCCGCCGCGGATGCGGGGCGCCGGGTCCCGGTCATGGTCCGGGTCACCACGGGCGTCCACGCCGGCGGGCATGAGTACATCGCCACGGCCCACGAGGACCAGAAGTTCGGACTGTCCATCGCCGACGGCGGGGCGATGAGGGCGATCGAGGCCGTGCTGGCCCGCCCCGAGCTCGAGCTGCTGGGCATCCACACGCACATCGGCTCGCAGATCCAGGATGCCGCCGCCTTCGAGGCCTCAGCTCGCAAGCTGCTGGCACTGCGCGCCAAGGTGGCCGCCACCACGGGCCATCTGATGCCCGAGGTCGACCTCGGCGGCGGTTTCGGTATCGCCTACACGTCGGCGGACGAGGCCATCGACGTTCCGACTGTGGCCCGTGCGCTGGCAGACGTCGTCGACTCGGTATGCGGCGAGCTGGGAACTCCCGTGCCGCGCATCTCCATTGAGCCCGGCCGGGCCATCGCCGGTCCCAGCACCGTCACGCTCTACCGCGTCGGGGTGGTCAAGCCCGTGACGGTAGGCGACGGCGAGGTCCGGATGCGAACGTATATCTCCGTCGATGGCGGGATGAGCGACAACCTGCGCCCCGCGTTGTATGGAGCGGTCTACACTGCCCGACTCGCGAACCGCGTGAGCACCAAGGTGAAGGTGCGCTCGCGCATCGTGGGCAAGCACTGCGAGAGCGGGGACATCCTGGTCTCTGACATCGAGCTGCCAGCCGACATCGCTCCCGGGGACCTGCTCGCGATCCCGGCGACAGGTGCCTATGGCCGGTCGATGGCCTCCAACTACAACGCCGTCCCGCGGCCCGCCGTGGTCGCGGTCCGTGACGGGCGACCTCGGGTGATCGTGCGCCGTGAGACTGAGCAGGATCTGCTGCTTCTGGATGTCGATGACGAGGCTCCCGACGCTCCGTAAGCCAAGGCGAATCGTCCCGAGAGCGCACGTTTCTGACAGTTTGTAATTACGCAACGTCATTGTTGTGAATTCAGATATCGGTCGCCTACACTCGGCTGAGGCGAGCCCCCATAGCCACCCATTCGGGATATCTGACATCAGGCTCGCGACGCTGTGGACCGCCGGAATCTGCCGACGGCCTTCTGATCGGAGAGCATCTTGAGGTCTTCCCTTCCCCTGCGTGGAGCGTGGCGCCTCGCCATCGGCGCCACGGTGATCGCAACATTTGGCCTGGCGGGCATGGCCGTCCCGGCGCAGGCTGCCGACACGCACGCCGTCAGCGACGCGACCTTCACGTGGGGACTCAACACCGAGTCGGG
>JAATES010000025.1 GCA_015655615.1 Actinomycetales bacterium | reverse complement strand
GGTTCTGGTCACCGGTGTAGGCGTGGATCGTGGTCATCAGGCCACGCTCGATGCCGATCGCGTCATTGAGCGCCTTGGCCAGCGGGGCGAGGCAGTTCGTGGTGCAGGACGCGTTGGAGATGATGTGCTGGGTGGCGGGGTCGTAGCTCTCGTGGTTGACACCCACGACGAACGTGCCGTCCTCGTTCTTGGCCGGAGCCGAGATGATGACCTTCTTGGCGCCACCGTCGAGGTGTGCCTTGGCCTTCGTGGCATCCGTGAAGAATCCAGTGGACTCGATGACGATGTCGGCACCGAGCTCCTTCCACGGAAGGTTCGCCGGGTCGCGCTCTTCGAGAGCACGGATCTTCTTGCCATCGACAATGATGTTGTCGGCGTCGAAGTCCACACTCAGCGGGAACTTGCCCAGCACGGTGTCCCACTTGAGCAGGTGGGCCAGAGTCTTGTTGTCAGTCAGGTCGTTGACACCGACGATCTCGATGTCCGCTCCCGACGCGACGATAGCGCGGAAGTAGTTACGGCCAATCCGGCCGAAGCCGTTGATCCCGACACGAACGGTCACAGTGCCCTCCTCAGGGCGCGCCGGTCGCACCGGCGCACGCGGTAGTTGTATTGCGGGTGCGCAACAGGCCTGCACACCACTGTTTCGATCAGTCTTCCGCCCCGGATCCCGCTGTGCCAGCTACGTTGCACGCAACCTACTCCATCGTGAGCCGTGACATCACTGCTGTTCGACGAACACGAGCCTATACCTTGGAGCACAGCAGGCGACGGGACCTATGTCCAACAGACACAGTGGTACGAACCGGTCACGCTGCACCCCTCACTTTACCTGTTCGTGGCCGATGCCTGGCAATTCGCCCGAGGGGCAGGTCAGGCGTCGAGGTCGTCCAGTCCCAGACCGGCCTCGGTGTCGGCGATCCCCAGCTCGGCCGCTCGCCGGTCGGCGGTCGCCAGCAGCCTGCGGATGCGCCCTGCGACGGCGTCCTTGGTCAACGGCGGGTCTGCGAATTGGCCAAGCTCCTCGAGTGAGGCCTCCCGGTGGGCCAGGCGGAGCTTTCCTGCCTCATAGAGATGTGCGGGGACTTCGTCCCCCAGGATGCCGAAGGCCCGCTCCACCCGCGCGCTGGCTGCGACCGCCGCTCGGGCGGACCGCCGGAGGTTCGCGTCGTCGAAGTTGGCCAGCCTGTTCGCCGTGCCACGTACCTCGCGACGGGAACGCCGTTCCTCCCACACCGTGGTCGCAGCATGGGCACCTAGTCGCGTCAGCAGAGCGCTGATCGCGTCGCCGTCACGAATCACGACCCGGTCGACTCCGCGCACCTCGCGTGCTTTGGCCTGGATGCCGAGCCGCCGTGCCGCCCCGACCAGGGCCAATGCGGCCTCTGCGCCCGGGCAGGTGACCTCCAGCGCTGCCGAGCGCCCGGGCTCGGTCAGCGAGCCGTGCGCCAGGAAGGCCCCACGCCAGGCGGCCTCGATCTCCGGGGTGCCGCCCGCCACCACCTGGGGCGGCAGGCCTCGTACCGGGCGCCCGCGATTGTCCAGTAGCCCGGTCTGCCGAGCCAGCGACTCCCCATCGGCCACCACCCGGACGACGTAGCGCGTCGACTTCCGGAGCCCCCCGCTGCGCACCACGATCAACTCACTGGTGTGTCCGTAGACATCGAGAATCGCCTGGCGTAGGCGGCGTGCCGTGATGGCAGCATCGAGTTCGGCCTCGATCACGATCCGGCTCGAGATGATATGCAGACCACCGGCGAACCGCAGCATCGAGGCGACCTCCGCCTTGCGACAAGAGACCTTGTCGACCTGAAGGCGTGCCAGCTCATCCTTCACCTCTGCGGTCAATGCCATGGGACCATCCTGCCATCGAGTGCCACCAGGCTCGACCCGATGCGCGGTCTGGTGACCACCGACCCTGTGCCCGCCGGAAGGGATCAGCTGAGATGATCCACGTCGAACACGTCGCTGTACGCGGCAGCGAGACGCAGCCGTTCATGGCGGGCCGAACCGTCTGAGTGTCGGACGTCACGGACCATGAGCTCGGCGCCGAGGTGACCGGCTGCATACCGCATCCGCTCCAGCGAGTCGATTGCCGTGGGATCGACGATCACGGCATCCAGGCGCAGGTCCGGTGCGTGGTGTGCCAGCACCGCGAGATGGTCGATCGCGGACATCCCGCCGGATTCATCATCCGGACCGGGAAGGTTGAGGGTGAGGCATCGACGGGCCCGGGTGGCGACCAGAGCCTGCCGCAGCCGGGGCACCACCAGGTGCGGCATGACGGAGGAGAACCAGGATCCCGGCCCCAGCACGACCCAGTCGGCCTCGCCGACCGCCGTCAGCACCTCCGGCGGCACAGGCGGGTCCGGAGGTGACAGCCGGACCTCGGTGATCCGGCCCTCCGACAGAGCCACGTGGGTCTGGCCCCGCACCACTCGCGATGCGCCACAGCTCTCGACATCGGCCTCGATCTCCAACGGGACGTTCGCCATGGGCAGGACCCGGCCTCTGGCTCCAAGCAGCCGGGCCACCCAGTCGAGTCCTTCGACGTTGTCCTCCAGCAGTTCCCACAGCGCCACGATCAAGAGGTTGCCCAGTGCGTGATGGTCGAGCGGGCCCTCCGTCGCGAAACGGTGCTGGAGGACGTCGCGCCAGGTCTGGCCCCATTCGGAGTCGTCACAGAGCGCAGACAGCGCCATGCGAAGGTCCCCAGGGGGCAACGCGCCGAACTCCGTGCGCAGCCGCCCGGACGAGCCGCCGTCGTCCGCGACCGTCACGACAGCAGTGATGCGATCGGTGACGAGCCGCAAGGCGCCCAACGTCGCCGACAGGCCATGCCCGCCTCCGAAGGCGACCACTGCCGGGCGCTGGCCGACGTGTCGCGGGGACGGTTCCGGGACCGCCCGCGAGACCACGGGAATCGAACCGGTCAGGGCTCGGACAGTCGGTCGATCGAACGGCCGGTCCATTTCTTACTCCCTGCCCAGATCGCGAGCGGTGACCACCACATTGTGGCCCCGCTGCCGAAGGGTCGAGGCCAGGGCATCGGCGATGGCCACCGAACGGTGCTGCCCTCCGGTACAGCCGATGGCCACGGTGACGTACCGCTTCTCCTCGCGTTCGTAGCCTGCCAGTGCGGGCTCGAGTGCCGCGGCATAGAGCTCGACGAAATCGCTCGCACCCGGCTGAGCCATCACGTACTCGCGGACGGGGTCATCGTGTCCGTTGAGGTGACGCAGTTCGGAGATCCAGTAGGGGTTCGCCAGAAAGCGGACATCAGCCACGTGATCGGCATCGAGTGGCAAGCCGTGCTTGAAGCCGAAGGACACGATGTTGATGCGGAGCGCCTGCGGCGTGGCCTCGGCCACGACGTCCCGCACGGCCTGGGCCAGGCCGTTGACTGTGAGGTGGGACGTGTTGATGATGACGTCCGAACGGTCCCGGATGGGTGCCAGCAGTGCCCGCTCCGCTTCGATGCCATCGAGGATCCGTCCTTCGGGCGCTAAGGGGTGAGGCCGGCGAACCTGCTCGAATCGGCGCACCAGCGCTTCGTCGGAGGCATCGAGGAAGAGCACCTGGACCCGCGCACCGGAGCGCCGAAGATCGTCCACCGCCCCGGTGAGTCCCGCGAAGAATTCGCCGCCCCGCACGTCCAGGACCACCGCCAGCCGGGTCACCGACGAGCCGGTCCGTGACACCAGGTCGACCAGAGGGCTGAGCATGTTCGGCGGCAGGTTGTCCACGACGAACCACTGCAGGTCTTCGAGCACCGCTGCGGTCCGGCTGCGGCCGGCTCCCGAATTGCCGGTGATGATCAGCACCTGCAGGGCGTCGGCGTGCGGCCGGTGCGCGGCGGCCTCGACGGCTGGAATACCGTGAGGCACGGTCATGGGGTCGGGTGCGGTCATGACTTCAGCATGCCAGCCCTGGCCTAGTCTGCGGTCGCGATGCGCGACGTGTCGGCGTGCAGCGCTGCCATCAGGGCCTCCGCGGTGTGCAGTCCCATGCCCGGCACCTCAGAGATCTCCTCCAGGCTGGCGGCGCGCAACTGCTTGAGCGAGCCGAAGCGCCGTAACAGCGCCTTGGCCCGTGCGGGGCCGATGCCGGGAATGCCGTCGAGCGCCGAGACCGTCATCCCCTTCGACCGGCGTTTGCGGTGCGCGGTGATGGCGAACCGGTGCGCCTCGTCGCGGAGCCGCTGCAAGAGGTACAGCCCCTCGGACGCACGTTCCAGCACGACGGGGTAGTCGTCCCCGGGCACCCAGACTTCTTCGAGGCGCTTGGCCAGTCCGCACAGGGTGACGTCCGTGACCCCGAGCTCAGCCAGGGCCTGGCGAGCGGCTTCCACCTGAGGTGGCCCCCCGTCCACGACCACCAACTGGGGCGGATAGGCGAACCGGCGCTCCCGGGCGGGGACGGCTGAGTCCGAGGGTTCGTGCGAGCCTGCACCGAGAACCGGCCCGGACGTCGGCACGGGTTCGGGATCATGATGCCGCCGGAACCGGCGCAGCATGACCTCTCGCATCGCAGCGGTGTAGTACGCCGCACCGCTGCCGTCCTCACCCCGGATGTTGTAGGTCCGGTACTCGCTCTTGCGGGGTAGCCCGTCCTCGAAGACCACCATGGACGCAGCCTGGTAGGTCCCCTGGGTATGGGAGACGTCATAGCATTCGATGCGTAAGGGCGCCTCGTCCATTCCGAGGGCGTCCTGGAGCTGCTGGAGGGCTTGGGTGCGGGTGGTCAGGTCTCCAGAACGGCGTAGCTTGTGCAACGCGAGGGCGTGCTCCGCGTTCTTGAGCACCGTCTCCGCCAGGACGGCTTTGTCGCCCCGTTTCGGGACCCTGATCTCCACACGAGAGCCCCGGAGCCCGGTGAGCCAGGCAGCGACCTCGCCTGGATCCGCTGGGAGCTCAGGGACCAGGACCTCGCGGGGCACCAGATCGGGGTGCGTCGCAGCGTTCTCACTCACTGCGGCCTCATCCCCGTAGACCTGCTGCAGCAACCGTTCGACCAGCTCGGCCTCTGTCAGTGGCTCGACCTTCTCCACGATCCAGCCGCGCTGACCTCGGATGCGGCC
>JAATES010000115.1 GCA_015655615.1 Actinomycetales bacterium | reverse complement strand
GTAGATCGCGGTGTCGCCATGGGGGTGGAACTTGCCCATGACGTCGCCCACCACGCGTGAGCACTTGGAGAAAGCGCGGTCGGGACGGTAGCCGCCATCGAACATCGCGTACAGCACGCGGCGGTGCACCGGCTTGAGTCCGTCGCGGATGTCCGGCAGGGCTCGTCCGACGATCACGCTCATCGCGTAGTCGAGGTATGACCGCTGCATCTCCAGCTGGAGGTCGACCGCCTCGACGCGGTCGTGGCTCAGCGCCACGGCTGCTGGTGCTTCTGGTTCCAGCGGATTGCTCGCCGGGACATCAGGGGAGTCCGGAGTCTGCTCGTCGCTCACGGGTGACCTTTCCTGTCAAAGAATCGAAGAGAAGTTGCGGAACATAGCCGCAGTGACGGCGGTGAGAACTGTCGTGACCGCGCCGGCCTGCTAGATGTCCAGGAACCTCACGTCCTTCGCGTTGCGCTGGATGAAGGTCCGGCGGGACTCGACGTCCTCGCCCATCAAGATGGCGAAGGTCTCATCGGCGGCCGCCGCGTCATCCAAGGTGACCTGCAGCAGCGTGCGGTGCGCCGGGTCCATGGTGGTGTCCCAGAGCTCGGAGTAGTCCATCTCTCCCAGGCCCTTGTACCGCTGGATGCCGTTGTCCTTGGGGATGCGCTTGCCCGCGGCCTGCCCGGCCGTCAGGAAGGCGTCGCGCTCGCCGTCGGAGAAGACGTAGTCGTGCGGCGCGTTCGACCACTTCAGCCGGTACAGCGGCGGCTGCGCCAGGTACACCTTGCCGTTCTCGATGAGCGGCCGCATGTACCGGAACAGCAAGGTGAGCAGCAACGTGCAGATGTGCTGACCGTCGACGTCGGCGTCGGCCATGAGGACGATCTTGTGGTACCGGAGCTTCCCGAGATCGAAGTCCTCGCCGATGCCGGTGCCGAAGGCGGTGATCAGGGCCTGGACCTCGTTGTTGCCCAGGGCACGGTCCAGCCGCGCCCGCTCGACGTTGAGGATCTTACCGCGTAACGGCAGGATCGCCTGGTTGTGCGGATTGCGGCCACGCACGGCTGAGCCGCCGGCCGAATCGCCTTCGACGATGTAGATCTCGCACTCTTCGGGCTTGTTCGACTGGCAGTCCTTGAGCTTGCCGGGCATCGAGTTCGATTCCAGCAGCCCCTTGCGTCG
This sequence comes from Actinomycetales bacterium, assembly GCA_015655615.1. Classification (GTDB taxonomy): domain Bacteria; phylum Actinomycetota; class Actinomycetes; order Actinomycetales; family Cellulomonadaceae; genus Rarobacter. Next base: position 1,811 of record JAATES010000115.1, on the reverse strand, counting down.
GGTCGCCTCCCTGGCCTTGCGTGCCGCGAGCCGTGCCTGCGATGCCTGGATCGCCTTGCGGATCACGTCCTTGGCCTCGACGGGGTGGGAATCCAGCCAGTCGCCGAACTTCTCGTTGACCACCGTCTGCACAAAGGTCTTGGCCTCGGTGTTGCCCAGTTTCGTCTTGGTCTGGCCCTCGAACTGCGGCTCGCCGAGCTTGACGGAGATCACGGCCGTCAAGCCTTCCCGGATGTCGTCACCGGTGAGGTTCTCGTCCTTCTCCTTGATGATGCCCTTGGCCCGGGCATATCTGTTCACCAGCGAGGTCAGTGCGGCGCGGAAGCCCTCCTCGTGCGTGCCGCCCTCCGTCGTCGAGATGGTGTTGGCGTAGGTGTGCACCGACTCGGAGTATCCGTTGGTCCACTGCATGGCGATCTCGACGCTGATGCGGCGCACCGTGTCCTCGGCCTCGATGTCGATGACGTCGGGGTGGACGACCTCGGTCTTCTTGGCGGAGTTGAGGTGCTTGACGTAGTCCGTGAGGCCGTCGGCGTAGCGGTAGGTGACCGACCGCGCGACCGGGCCGTTGTCCGCGTTCTCCCCGGCGATCTCGTCGTCGACGACTTCCACGGCACGCTCATCGGTCAGGCTGATCTGCAGGCCCTTGTTCAGGAAGGTCATCTGCTGGAACCGGGCCCGCAGGGTCTCGAAGTCGTAATCGGTGGTCTCGAAGATCGTGTCGTCGGCCCAGAATGTCTGGGTCGTCCCGGTCTCCGTGGTCGCTGGACCCCGACGCAGCTCACCGACCGGCTTTCCGCCATCGGCAAAGGACTGCTCCCAGACGAACCCGTCACGCTTGACGACGGTCTCGACCCGGCTGGACAAGGCATTCACGACGGAGATCCCCACGCCGTGCAGACCACCGGAGACCGCATAGCCGCTGCCGCCGAACTTGCCACCGGCGTGCAGGATCGTCATGACGACCTCGACGGTCGGCCGGCCCTCGGTCGGGTGGATGGCCACCGGGATCCCGCGCCCGTTGTCACTGACCCTCACCCCGCCATCAGCAAGGATGGTGACCTCGATGTGATCGCAATAGCCCGCCAGGGCCTCGTCCACCGAGTTGTCCACGACCTCGTAGACCAGGTGGTGGAGCCCCCGCTCACCCGTCGATCCGATGTACATACCGGGCCGTTTACGAACCGCCTCCAGCCCTTCGAGGACGGTGATGTCGCTCGCCTCGTAGGCCCCTTCGACGCGACCCTCATGCGAGGGAGGGGCCGGCTCGACGTTGCCCACGGAAGCGCTCTCGTGTTCTGCCACTGGCGTTGCAGCTCCTTGCTGGTCGGTGATCGGCCCGTCGCGGGTCGGTCCGCGCGCATCCTCACCCAGGGGGGCGTTGACGGCTGGCGCCCTGCATCAGGCCCGCCGACTAACTCCGTCTCGACGGGGTGTCGGTCAACTGCCTCATATGCTGGACAACCTCATCATCTTACCCGAAATCTGACCCGATGACCCGAAATGAGGCAGGTAAATCGGCCTTCGTCGCGTTCGACCCCCGTCCGTGGGTCCCTGGTCACGACCCGCCCCTTGTCCGCCAGACCGGCCCAGGACGACGATCCTCCCGTCAGCCGAACGTGTCGCGGGGTCCCCGGCCTCGTACCGTCCGATACCCCCGGCCGAATCCCGGGCCGCGGGGCCCGCGCACGACGAGGTCTCGCACCAGGCCTTCGCCGATGCTGCGTGCAATGGCAGCGAGCACCTGTCCCGACAGCAGTGTGAGCTGCGTTGCCCAGGCAGTGGACGAGGCCCGTACCGTGAGCACATGG
>JAATES010000082.1 GCA_015655615.1 Actinomycetales bacterium | reverse complement strand
TTGGTCATCGCCGCGAAGACCGCGGGCAGGTCGGGCGTGATCGCCGTTCCCAGCCGGCGACCAATCAGCGGATGATCCCCCGCACCGGCCGGGTAGCTGACGGACAGGCCGGAAAGCAACGCTGTCAAGCTGGCCGCGAAGTCAGGGGAAGTCGTGACCTGGTGGTCGATGAATGAACGCAATGCGAGCCGCTCGGGTGTGAAGCTGGTCAGAAGGGCGGTCTGCGCGTTGGTGCTGAGCAGAAGCTCCGCACCAACTGGCCGACGCTCCGCGTCGTACGCGTCGAGCAGAGCCTGATCGCCGCCCTCGGTGATCACCTCGGCAAGACGCCAGCCGAGGTTCATCGCGTCGGCAATCCCAACGTTCATCCCCACTCCGCCCGCAGGGAAGTGAACATGAGCGGCATCGCCCGCGAGCAGCACCCTGCCCTTCCGATATGCATCGACCTGCCGGGTCGAGTTGCCAAACACGGAGAGCCAGACCGGATCGTGAATCCCATAGTCGTTTCCAGTGACGGCGGCGACTTGCTCCGTGACCTTCTCCAGCGTCAACTCCGGGCGCTCTGCGGTGTTGAACTCCGGTCCGGTCCCGACAAACCTGACGATGCCATCTCCCAGCGGCGCTGCCATGATCTGCCCGGCCTCCGAGTACCACTGACCCGGGAACTTCGCGTCCGATGCGGCCACGTGGACATCGGCCAGCCATGCATGCACGGACGCGCCAGTGCCGAGGAATCCGAAATCGAAGAGGCCACGGACCGTGCTATGCGCGCCATCGGCCCCGACGAGGTAGCTGCTTGTCAGCTCGTAGGTGCCCTCGGCACCTTCAATGCTGACAGTGACCTCGGAGGAGCTTTGACTGGCACCGACGACGCGGTGGCCGCGGCGGATGTCGACCTTCAGTTCGCGCGCACGCGCCTCGAGGATCTCCTCGGTGACCGCCTGGGGCTGGAACACCGTGAACGGATAAGGCGTATCGAGTTCAGAGAAGGACAGCAGCGTCGGGAGTCCACCGAAGTGGCCCCGGGGACGCTCCAGGCCACGACCCAGAACACGATCCACGATGCCGCGCATCGCGAAGTACTCCAGTGTGCGCGGATGCAGGGTGACGGCTTTGGAGCGCACCCTGTCCACCTCCACCTTGGGTTCGACCAGCACCACCTCGACCCCTCGAGTCGCTAACTCAGACGCAACCCACAACCCGACGGGGCCAGCCCCCGCAATCGTGACGTCAACCATCCCAAACCTCCATTTATTGGTCAATGACCAAGTTATTGGCCGCCCTCGCGTCTGTCAAGCAGACGGGCTGCCCGTTCGTCGACGATCCACACAACTCGCGTCGCCAACGAAGACCTCCCCGCTCTGCGTTCGGCTTCTGTTCGTCAGCCCCAGCCCCAGCCGCACCCGGAGCCGGCGCCGCCGGCGACACGCACCGGCGGTGCCGGCGGAACACTCCGACTACCCGTCCCTCGCGGGATCGAGTCAGGGCGGCCGATGCCGGCACTATCCGTCGTGGGGCGCAGATCAATGCTTCCGGCCCTTCTTTCCCCGGCCAGGGCAGACGGGGATGTGGATGCCGACACCGGCCAACGATGGGTGGGCGGCGCAGTATCTCCTGATGCCGTCCGGTACGCGCCCCTATGTGCGCAACTACACGGCACGCGCCTTCCGACACAACGCACTCGAGCTGGATGTGGACTTCGTCGCCCACGGGGATGGCCCTGCTTCCGTCTGGGCGCATAGCGCTCGGCAGCCCCGTCGGAATCTTCGACGAAGGCCGCATGGACCAGCTGCGGGACGGAGCCGGTTGGCAACTGCTCGACGCCGGAGAGAACGCTCACGCCACTGGCGTGCGCCGCGGCCTCGTCGCGGCAGGAGTTCCGAATCCGTCGATCTCATTCTTCGGCTACTGGAAGCTGGGCCGGGCCGCCCTCGGCTGAGCCTGCTGCCGGTACACCCGTCTTCGACAGAACCCTGACTGGAGTTCGCTGATGAGTGGCTACATAAGCCCCAGTTCAGACCCACGGCGCACCGCTTCGGACCTACTGTTCACCTCGAGCTTGCGGTAGAGGTTGGCCCGATGCCATTTGAGGGTATGGATCGACACGAACAGCCGCTCCGCCAGGTCGGCCAAGCGCAAGTTCAACGGGAGCAGTGTCAACACCTCGTGCTCGCGCTCCGTAAGACGGATGTCCTCCGCCATGCTGTCCGACTTCAGACGACACACGGCTGCCAAGATCACGGGAGAAGAGTTCTTCGCCACAGACGGCCGTCGCCACAACTGCTCTGGAGCCTCAGCGAACAGGCCATGTAAGCCCTTGATCGAGGCGAGCTCGGCGGCTCCTTCTGCCAGGTCTGCGGCTCTGGCGGCGCTCGTCACCACCGTAGCTGCACACAGCTGGCGGAGGATCGAACCACTCGCTGACTGCGGATCGGGGAGGTTCTTCAGCCACGCTGCAGCTGCGGCCCGGCCTCTGGCCGCCATCATGACCTCGGTCCAATGGGCCACCGTCAATTCATGAGTGGTGGTGCTTCGCAACCGGAGCAGTGCGTTCAGATGCCGGCCGAGCCGGGCCTCTCGCCGGGCCGCCGCCGCATAACGGAACTGGTCCGCACTGGCGAGCGGGCGGATCACCAACGGCGGATCAGCCGATTCGACGTAGCTGGGCTCGCTATGGCAAATCACCGCAGCGATGTCGCAGGCGTGCAGAAAATTCAGGCTCCGGTTGGGACGGCTCACTCTGGCGGCCTCATCCAGTTCGCCGACCATCGCCAACGAACCGCCAAGTGTTCCCCACACCACCATCTGGGTGACCGGCGAAGCCGTGGCCGTCCGGCCCAGGAGCGCCCGGTAGGCCGCTACCGCGTCGACGTAGCGGGCGCTCATGCTCAGCGCCTGCCAGGCCGCGATGTCCACCGCCCGGGCGTCAGCAGTTATGCCCGGGAAGAGGGCGAAGTCACGGGGGCCGGTAACCGTGACCCGGTGCTTCAACCTTTCCTGCTCTTGGACGCAGATCTCCAATGCCTCCTCGGGTGGAGTCTCCCACCCGACCGTGGCGGCGAAGGCCATACGAGCGGTGGCCTGGTGTCCGCGTCGGCCCCAGCACCCATGAGCAGGCCTGCCTCTCGGGCGCGAGCGGAGCCAGCCGCGAGGTCTCCTCGGCGGCCTCCCAGCGGAGACGAAGCACCTGGAGCGCAGGCGCCCACGCGCTGGCGGAAATATAGTGGTCCATCGCTCGGGCGAAGGTCTCGGCAGTGTGAGGCTGGGCAAGCCATGCCTGCGCCGCTCGCACGTGCAATCTGGCCTCTCCGCCAGGATCACTGTCCCGCAATGTTCGCAGCAGTGCCGACTTCAGGGTCGGGTGTATGACGACCCGGCCATCGTCGTCGATGTCCACCAATGCGGTCCTGTGCATCGTGTCGAAGATGACGCTCTCGGTCTCAGGATGTCCAACCATCTCGACTCCCACAGCCATCGGGAAGGGCTCGAGGATCGCCAGCTCCGTCAGTATCTCTGCTTGTCCCGCCGGTAGGGCCGGAACCACCTCAGCCGACACATAGTCAGCGAGATCACTGATCACCCGTTCGGTGAACCGTTCCGGAGACGCCCCCGCATGCCAGCGCATCACTTGCACTGCGGCAGGCCAGCCTGCG
>JAATES010000205.1 GCA_015655615.1 Actinomycetales bacterium | reverse complement strand
GATTGATGGTCGCGCCCGCGGGGAGTTCTTCGGGGGTGACGCCGCGGGCTTGAAGGCACGCCGCGACCTGGGGTGCTTGCCTTACAGCTTGTCGGTACAGTTGCCACCATTCGTCGACCTGCGCGAACTCACGGGTGTAGCACCGAGAATCTGCGCCAACCTTGACCGCTTCGTCGGGGATGGCTGCATCGACTATTTGGTCGGTTTCACCATTGATGACGATGGTGAAACCGGCTTTTGATACACAACTGACAAACCGGGCGAAGGCTGCTTTGTATTCGTCGTAGGTGACGGTCTCGTCGGCCATGGCTGCTACTTGTTCTGCGGACGGGTCCTCTTCGGGGTATTCGATTTCTTCGTGGGTTGATCCGTCGGGTTCCGTGACGGTTGTGGTGACTGGAGCGGTGACCGTGGATCTGGTGTGGGTGGCGTCAGTTGGTCCTGGGGTGGTGCTGGCAGAGCACCCGCTGATCACGATGGCGGTGGCCAGGCTGGCCAGGCTGGCTGCGATCAGCATGATCCTTGGCTGTAGGGCGTGGTTCACGGTTTCGCGTTCTCCCCTGCTTCAGAAGTGATCTGCCGACCTGCTCTTGCATCACCAGTCGAGATCTTGCCTGCATAGCAGTTCGTGATGCTGACGGGGCTTTCAGCCATCTTCTCCGACGCATTCGTCTAGTTCTGACCCGGCGGCGTCGAGTTGAGCTCTCCAAGCGTCGAACTGCTGATTGATGGTCGCGCCCGCGGGGAGTTCTTCGGGGGTGACGCCGCGGGCTTGAAGGCACGCCGCGACCTGGGGTGCTTCCTTCACAGCTTGTCGGTACAGTTGCCACCATTCGTCGACCTGTGCGAGCTCACGGGTGTAGCACCGGGAATCTGCGCCATCCTTGACCGCTTCGTCGGGGATTTCTGCATCGACTATTTGGTCGGTTTCACCCTTGGTGACGATGGTGAAACCGGCTTTTGATACACAACTGACAAACCGGGTCCAGGCGGCTTTGTATTCGTCGTAGGTGACGGTCTCGTCGGCCATGGCGGCGACTTGTTCTGTGGACGGGTCCTCTTCGGGGTATTCGATTTCTTCGTGGGTTGACCCGTCGGGTTCCGTGACGGTCGTGGTGACTGGAGCGGTGACCGTGGATCTGGTGTGGGTGGCGTCAGTTGGTCCTGGGGTGGTGTTGGCAGAGCACCCGCTGATCACCATGGTGGCAAGCAAAGTGGTGGAAAGCAGCAAGACTTCTTTAGTCCTGGAAAGTCTGTTCATCTCGGCAACTCCCGTGCGCGGTTCAGATGTGATCAATCACGAAGTCTGGCCCTTGTTAGACCAAGGTGAGGGAGTGTGCTGGTGGGGCCCATTCAAGCCCCACCAGCACGGTCACAGCATCACGAAATTGTGAAGACTGGGGAGTATGAGGTGTCATGCTGCGACGCGATGAAGACATAGTCTGTCGTCTGGCTGATTGTGCGGTCGACCTTGTACGTCCAGGGGTTCCAATGTGTGTAGCCGGTGGTGTTGACGACGTACTGACCCCGGACGCGATAGGTTCCGCAGGTGCTGTTGGCCTTCTTCTTCGTGGAGACCTTCGTGTTGGTCTGCTTTGCGATGTACCAGCCCTCGGTCCCGCAGTTTTTAGTGAACTCGACTGCGTGTGCCGATGTCGTGGATCCTGCTACGAGGGCCATTCCGGCGACAGCCGCGGCGAGGATCGTGCGCGTACTTCTGCGTGTGCGCTTCATGGACGCTTCCTTCCATCGTGGTGACGACCCGTCGTTGGGTCGTTCTCCGAGGAAGCGATCGCACTGCCCCCCGGCGCACTTTGATGCTAGAGGTTACAGGCCAGATTTGCAAGAGTTGGGGTTGTGGGTCCCAAATGTCCGGAATGGCGTCCGCGAACGCTTAGGTCCAGTCCGCGCAGTGATCGATGCTCGCCGAGCCGGCTGGCACAGATGCGCGGGTGACCTCACTGACCGGGCGCGACCCAGGGGCTCTATGTGACGTACTGCAAACCTGACCAGGCCACGGTGCGAGGATTCGTCAGGTTCACGGGAGCGATCCCGTTCACCGTCACGTCCTGATGACCCAGCTGTCGAATCCGAAAGAGATCACCCCACATGACGGCGCCAACGGAACGCTCACTCGGTACTCGGCCGCGAACGGCGCACTCCTCGGCACCGCCATCCAGATCCCGGTCCAGGACGTCCCCGCGCTGGCGTACGTCTCCGCCACGGGATTCGCCTGCGTCCGGGTAGCCTCCGGCGTCGTGCCCGTCGCCACCGGCCACCGGCCATTGTCTACGACCCGTTCTCCACGGGCAGCACCTCATCACCGACTCCGCGGGGATCGTCTACGCGGCCAACGGGGAATACCTCACCACAGTCAACGTGGCCACCAGCGCGCGGGCGCTGACGGGCGTGGTGGACCGCAGCAAGAAATTTTGAGACCGGGAAAGTCTGATCAGGGAGGAATCCCGGAGTGCTAGATTCTGACGACAGGTCGGGCGGGACTGTGGCTTGACGGTTCAGTTGCCACCGCATGTCCACCTGGGTCTACCTGCTGAAGCTCGCGGGTGTAGCACCGGGAATCTGCGCCATCCTTGACCGCTTCGTCGGGTGCCGGGGAAGCTTGACGACCACATGATCGTAGGACTCCTCGATCAGGTCGGCCGCCAGAGCACGGTCGAGCTCGGGAGCCAATACCACGCTGATCCAGTGCTTCTTGTTCATATGCCAGCCGGGCAGCACCAGGTCGTGGTCACGGATCAGCAGGGGGACCTCGCCCGGAGTCGCCTTGAGATTGACCAGCGGATGCGGGCTGAGCTGCGGGACCACCGTCAACAGTGCGAAGACCCGGCCGCGGACCCGGAAAGCCCAGGAGTCAGGCCCGAAGGGCTGATCGGCGGTGGAATCGGGCAAGTCCAGGCACAGACCACGACACCACTGTGTGAGGGGCGTGTTCAGTCCTGGTGCCACCTTCAGTCCCGCGCGCTGTCAGCCGTGGTCTCAGCCGTGGCGCAGCTGGCGGTAGCGGGCGATGAGCGAGCGGGTCGAGGGGTCCTGCGCCGCGAGAGCCTCCTCGTCGCCGATGACTGCGGGAGCGATCTCCAGCGCCAGCTTCTTGCCGAGCTCCACGCCCCACTGGTCGAACGAGTCGATGCCCCAGACCACGCCCTGGACGAAGGTGATGTGCTCATACAGCGCAATCAATTGCCCGACCACGGATGGGGTCAGCGCCGGAGCCAGGATCGACGTGCTGGGCCGGTTCCCGGAGAACACCCGGGCCGAGACGATCGCCTCCGGCGTCCCCTCGGCACGCACCTCCTCGGCGGTCTTTCCGAAGGCGAGCGCCTTGGACTGCGCGAAGAAGTTGGCGAGGAACAGGGAATGGACGTCCGCATGACCGTCGACCAGCGGGCGTGCCGGGTTCGCCACGGCGATGAAGTCCGCCGGGATCAGGCGGGTCCCCTGGTGGATGAGCTGGTAGAACGCATGCTGCCCGTTCGTGCCGGGCTCACCCCAGAACACCTCGCCGGTGTCCGTGGTCACAGGCGAGCCGTCCCACCGCACGGACTTGCCGTTGGACTCCATGGTCAGCTGCTGCAGGTAGGCCGGGAACCGGTGCAGGTACTGCGCGTAAGGGAGGACCGCATGCGTATGGGCGCCGAGGAAGTTGACGTACCAGACGTTGAGCAGGCCCATCAGCAGCGGAACGTTCTGCGCCAGGGGCGTGGTGCGGGCGTGCTCGTCGATGGCATGGAAGCCGCCCAAAAACTCGGCGAAGTTCTCCGGTCCCACCGCGATCGCCACGGAGGTCCCGATGGCCGAGTCCACGGAGTAGCGTCCGCCCACCCAGTCCCAGAAGCCGAAGGCGTTGGCGGGGTCGATGCCAAACGCCGCGACCTTGTCGAGTGCGGTGGACACGGCCACGAAATGCTTGGCCACTGCAGCCGTGCGGGCCTCATCGGAGTCCTCCAAGACCCCCGCCTCAGCGAGCTTGTCCCACAGCCAGGTACGGGCCAGCCGGGCGTTGGTCAGCGTCTCCAGCGTGGAGAAGGTCTTCGAGGCGACGATGAACAGCGTGGTGGCCGGGTCGAGGTCGGCGGTCTTCTCGTAGACGTCGCTGGGGTCGATGTTGGAGACGAACCGCACCTCGAGCCCCTGCTGGACATAGGGCTTGAGGGCCTCATACACCATGACCGGACCCAGGTCGGAGCCGCCGATGCCGATGTTGACCACGGTCTCGACGCGCTTGCCGGTCAGCCCGGTCCACTCGCCACTGCGGACCTTGTCGGCGAAGGCGTACACGGATGCCAGCACCTCATGCACGTCATGGTCGACATCCTGGCCGTCCACCACCAGCGGCGGTGTGGCGCCGTGAGGGCGACGCAGGGCCGTGTGCAGGACGGCGCGGTCCTCGGTGATGTTGATGTGCCGCCCGGACAGCTCTGCGGCGTAGCGGCCGGGAACGTCCGTCGCGCGCCCTAGGTCGACCAGCAAGGACAGGGTCTCATCGGTGATCAGGTTCTTCGACAGATCCACAGTGAGGTCGCCCGCTTGCAGTGTCAGCCGTTCGGCACGCCCCGGGTCGGTGGCGAACCAGGCGCGCAGGTCGGGCTTCAGCGCCGCCTGGTGGGCGAGGAGCGCGGACCAGGCGGGTGTGGTCGTCGGGTCGAGGGGAGCGGCGGGAATGCTGGTCACGGAGAGTCACCTGGTCCTGGGAGCGGACGTCTGCCGGATGGCGGCCAGCGGGCGTCACGATCGGTCGTGGATGTGGCTCAGCGCGAGCGCAGGGCCACATGGTTGAGCCTAACGGAGCCCGCAGTGGTCAGGGGCGGGACCTCGCGGCTGCCACGGGTGCGCCTCGCTAGGGTAGGCACATGACTGCCGACCGTCCCGCGCCACCGACCCCGCGGGTGGATGACGCGTTGCTCGTGGCCCTGCGCGACGACCTCACCCGCCAGGACTATTCGGTTGATGGCGTCGCGGGCCTGCTGGGTCCGCTCGCGTCGGCCGCTCTGCACCGCGAGCAGGCCGTGCCCGCGCTCCAGGAGACCGCCGGCCGGCCTGAGCCGCTGGCCACATTGATCCGGACGTTCCTGCTGGGGGTCCCTGTCACCCGGCGAGAACTGGACGCCGCTTTGCCCGTGCTGGGCGCAGCCGGTGCCGAGCGGTTGCGCCTGGTCGCGGCCGCCGGGAACGCGCATGACGACGAGGTGCGGGCCGGAGTCGATCTCCGGCCCTACGCCGCCACCGACGCAGGCGGTGACGTGACCTGGTGGCTCAGCAGCGACCTCGGAGAACTCGTGACCGGTAGGGCGTTGCGAGCGGACCACGTCCTGGGTGCGGGCGGGGCATCGCTGACCCTGGCGCAGATCACGGTGCGCAACGAGCGCCGCCGCGTGTGGGACCTCGGCACCGGCTGCGGCATCCAGGCGCTGCATGCCTCCCGGCACAGTGAGCGGGTGGTGGCCACGGACATCGCGCCCCGGGCACTCGACTTCGCCCGGTTCAACCTCGCGCTGGCACAGGTGGACACGGTCGAACTGCGAGCAGGCTCCATGCTCGAACCCGTCGACGGCGAACACTTCGACCTGGTGGTCTCCAACCCGCCCTTCGTGATCACCCCCCGGACCGACACTGCGCTGCCGGACTACGACTACCGCGATGGCGGGCTGGCCGGGGACGACATCGTCCGCAACCTCATCGCCAACGTCGGCAGCGTGCTGGAGCCCGGAGGGATCGCCCAGTTCCTGGGGAACTGGGAGCATCGCCGCGGTCAGGACTGGACCGAGCGGGTGGGCCGGTGGCTGGACGACTCGGGTCTGGACGGCTGGGTCGTCCAGCGCGAGGTGCTCGACCCGGCCGAATACGCCGAGACCTGGCTGCGGGACGGCGGCCTGACCCCGGAGCGCGCACCGCACCACTGGACCGCCGCCTACCGGACCTGGTTGGAGGACTTCGCCGGGCGCGGCGTGGACGGCATCGGCATGGGCCTGATCCTGCTGCGACGACCCGAGTCCGGTGGCGGCGGGACACCCCGGTGGCGGCGGATCGAGGAGCGCACAGACCCCCTGCACCTGCCACTCGGGCCCACCATGGCGGCCGCTCTCGCGGCCCGCGACTGGCTCGCCTCGCGCGACGACGCCGCCCTGCTCGCCAGCCGTCTGGTGACAGCGCCCGATGTCAGCGAGGAACGCCATTACGTGCCGGGAGCGGCCGACCCCAGCGTGGTGATCCTGCGTCAAGGGTCGGGATTCGGCCGGTCAGTGCACGCCTCGAGCCGCCTGGCGGCATTGGTGGGCGCCAGCGACGGTGAGCTCCAGGTGGGCCAGATCCTCGCCGCGATCGGGACCTTGACCGATGCCTCGACGGCCCAGGTGACCGCCGAACTGCTCCAGTCGGTGCGCGGTCTGATTCAGGACGGCCTGCTACTGCCTTCGTGATCACAGGCTGTGCATAGGGTACGGAAACGACTCCTTCAGTCTGCCTCTCTAGCGTCACGGGTGTTCAGCAACCTGCGCTGCCAGCGCGGGGTCGAGAAGCATCGGCAGGGAGATCATGGGCGCACGAATCAAGCGCATCCGATTCGGATCCCGCAAGTGGATCATCATCACGGCAGCGGTCGTCGTCGTGGCGGCAGGCGGAGTCACGACAGCGCTGCTGTGGCCGGACGGCTCATCGTCTGCGTCCGAGGCGGGAGCCGTGAGGACCCTGACCGCGACGGTCGCCACGAGCACCTTCGAGAAGTCGGTCACCGCGACCGGAACCTTGAGCCCCACCGTCGCCGAGGACGTGTCCTTCGAAGCGTCGGGAACCGTCACCAAGGTGAAGGTGGAGGAGGGCGACACCGTCAAGAAGGGCCAGGTGCTGGCCAAGATCGACACCCTGCAGCTCAACGCCTCGTTGCTCTCCGCCAAGGCGAATCTGGCGACCGCTCGTGCTGATCTCGCAGATGCCGAGGATGCGGACGACTCCAGCGGGACGGACGCCACCGAGGCCCAGGTCTCCGCCAAGGAGGCGGCCGTGGCCGTGGCGAAGGCCTCATACAAGGAGGCCAAGTCCGCGATGTCGGACGCGGTCCTCAAGGCTCCCGTCGCGGGCCTGGTGACTGCGGTGGGCATCGAGGTGGGAGATGCAGTGTCAGGGTCGTCGTCCTCGTCCTCATCATCCTCGGGCAGTTCTGGCGAATCGGGTGCGGGTGCGGGGATGTCCGGTGGATCGACTGCCTCAGCGACCACGACGGCGGCATCGACCACGACCGCATTCTCGATCACCGGCACGGATTCGTGGACGGTCGCCGCCACGGTCGGTGAGTCGGATGTGGCCAACGTCAAAGCCGGCGACCAGGTCGAGATGACGTCCGATGACCTCACTGACACGGTCTTCGGAGTGGTCGCCTCCGTCGGCAAGCTGCCGAGCACCAGCTCCGGCACGGTGTCCTACCCGGTCACCATCACGGTCACCGGTACACCGGACGGCCTGCACGACGGCATCTCCGTGGACGTGACGATCATCTATGAGCGCCGCGCGGATGTTCTCTCGGTGCCCTCGGCCGCAGTGACCACCACCGACGGCGCCTCGACGGTGTCGGTGATCGGCGACGACCAGACGCTCACCACCACGACGGTTGAGGTCGGTGACACCTCGGATTCGATGACGGAGATCACCTCGGGGCTCACCGCAGGGCAGACGGTCAGCTACACCCCGTTCACCGGTGGTGCCGGCAACTCGTCCTCGGCCGGCACGGGTGCTGATGACGCGGGTCAGAGGGGCGGCGGCGGGATGCCAAGCGGCTTCCCGGGTGGCAACGGTGGCGGCGGTGCCGGCTTTGGCGGCGGGGCCCCTGCCGGAGGTGGCAACCGATGAGCATCGCCGAGCTGATGACGCCTCTCGCGGCGGAGGACCCGGGCGGCCAGGCCGTGATCAACCTGGAGGGCGGTCGCAAGACCTACCGTACGGGGACCATTGAATTCGAGGCGCTGCGTGGCGTCGATCTGCGGATCGACCGAGGCGAATACGTCGCCATCATGGGCCCGTCGGGCTCCGGAAAATCCACCCTGATGAACATCGTGGGCTGTCTCGACGTGCTGACCGCGGGATCGTATGAGCTTGCCGGGCATCCGGTGCACGACCTCGATGAGGTCGATCTCGCCGCAATGCGCAACGAGGAGATCGGCTTCGTGTTCCAGCAGTTCCACCTACTGGCCTCCTTGAACGCACAACGCAACGTCGAGCTTCCTCTGGTGTACCGCAAGGTGCCCCGCGCGGAGCGCAAGGAGCG
>JAATES010000176.1 GCA_015655615.1 Actinomycetales bacterium | reverse complement strand
GGGGTGTGCGCGTCCGATGGGCGGGCAGGCGCCCGCGACTGTGGCGTTCGGTCATACGAGAACTGGAGACAGCTGAAAAGCTGACACGCGACAATGAGGTCTGCACGCTGACCATGTGCGTGAACTACGGGGGGCGGGCTGAGATCGCCGATGCTGCGAGGGCGATCGGTCGGCTGGTGGCAGCGGGTCAGCTCGACCCGGAACGGATCACCGAGCGGACGATCCAGCGTCATCTGGATGAGCCTGATCTGCCCGACGTCGACCTGTTCATCAGGACGTCGGGGGAGCAGCGGACCTCGAATTTCCTGCTGTGGCAGTCGGCTTATGCCGAGCTCGTCTTCTTACCCGAGGCGTGGCCTGATGTGGATCGGCGTAGCCTGTGGCGGGCTGTCGATGAATTCGCCCGACGGGACCGGCGTTACGGTGGAGCGCAGGACGCACCTGGTCTCATCACCGACTGATCCACAGCCGCCTCGAAGCACCTCCCGCACAAGACGAGTGCCCTGGCTGTGACAGCCAGGGCACTCGTCTTGCTATTCACCTCGGTGGAGAGCCCCCGGATTCAGGTGGCTCTCACCTCAGCTTCGATCAGCCAAGTGCAGACTTGAAGGTCGACAGCAGGGTATCGTCCTGAGCCCAGACCTCTTCAGCGTTGTCCTTGGTGACGATCTGCGGGGTCAGCAGGTAGGCAGGAACGACCTTGACACCGTTGTTGTACGACTCGTTGTCGTTGACCTCGAACGCAGTGCCGGCCTGAGCGAGCTTGATCTGGTCGATGGTCTTGGCGACGAGTGCGCGGGTGTCCTTGTAGATCGTCGAGTACTGCTTGCCCTCTGCGATCGACTTGACCGACTCAACCTCGGAGTCCTGTCCGGTCAGCACGGGGGTGTCGAGGCCGGCCTGCGTGGCCGACTCGATGGCCGCACGGGCCAGGGTGTCGTTCGGGGAGAGCACGCCGTCGAGGGTCACGCCGCCGGTGTAGTTGGCGGAGATGATCGAGTCCATGCGGGACTGTGCGTTCTTCGGGTCCCAGCCCTCGGTGGCGGCCTGGGCCTGGGTGTTCTGTCCGGAGACGATGGTCAGCGTGCCATCATCGATCTTCGGCTGCAGGATGCTCATGGCACCTTCGAAGAACGGCTTCGAGTTCGCGTCGTCGTTGGATCCGGCGATGAGCTCGATGTTCCACTTGGTCTTGTCACACTTGCGGGCAGCCAGTCCGTCGAGCAGTGACTGGCCCTGCAACTCGCCGACCTTGTAGTTGTCGTACGCGATGTACAGGTCGACGGCCTCGGTGTTCTGGATCAGGCGGTCGTACGCGATGATCTTGACGCCGGCCGCGGCAGCGGCCTCAACCTGGGTACCGAGCTGCGACCCATCAAGGGCGCCGATGACGATGACCTTCGCACCCTGCTGGACGAGCGAGTCGATCTGCGACTGCTGGTCCTGCACGCCGCCTGCGGCGAACTGCACGACCGGCTTGAAGCCAGCCGCGGTCAGGTCGTCATTGAAGAGCTTCTCGGCGAGAACCCAGTTCTCGGAAGTCTTCTGCGGAAGAGCGACACCGATGGTGGCGCCGGCATCGAAGCCCGCGCCTGCGGTGGGCGCAGCTGACGAGCTGGTAGCTGCGGGAGAGCTGGACTTGCTGCCCTCGTCACTGGAGCAGCCAGCGAGCGCGAGTGCGCCCGTCGCAGCCAGTGCCGTAATGGCGACTGTGATCTTCTTCATGGGACCATCTTTCGTGTTGTGCACCCGGCATTGGGTGCGAAACAGAGGGGAGGGTGATGGCCTCCCCCTGGTAGAGAGACTGAATGCCTCGGGCTACTTGCTAGCCGTCCCGGCTGGATCTGGCGTGACAACCTCCGAAGGGCCCGCAGGTCCGTCAGATTTCTTGCCGCGTGAAATGTGTAGTCCGCGTGCAAGGGCTCCAGTGATCGACGGCTTGTTCTGCGACTTATTGTAGACGTCGAACGCGACGGCCGCCAGCAACACGAGACCCTTGGTGATCTTGGTGATGTCGGCGCCGGCACCGATGAGGTTCAGGCCATTGTTGAGGAAGGCCATCACCAGGCCACCGACAACGGTGCCCATGACCGTTCCGATACCACCGGAAACCGCGGCTCCACCGATGAACACTGCGGTGATCGCGTCAAGCTCCCAGTTGGTTCCGTCGGTTCCTCCTGCGGCACCGGAGCGGCCCACGCCGACGACGCCGGCGATGGCGGCAAGAAATGACACATTCGCCATCGTGAGGAAGTAAGTCCGGCGAACATTGATTCCCGTCAGTCCGGCAGCGATCTTGTTACCACCGACGGCGTACACAGCGCGCCCGATAGGGGTCCGCTGGGTGATGAAGTGGTAGACGATGACGAGGACCGCCACGATCACACCGGCCACGGGGAAGGACAGGCTCTCGCCCGCAGCGGTGGATCCGGAACCGAAGAGGTACGTGGCATAGCCGATCAGAGCGGCGAGGATGACGATGCGAATGACCGGCAGATAGATGGGCGGCACGCTCGCGTTGAGCTTGCGGAGCTTGTTGCGCTTGCGGATCTCAACCCAGACGACGAAAGCCACTGCGAGAACGCCGAGCAGAAGAGTGGAGTTGTTGAGCCCCGTGTCGGGCCCCCACTGCGGCAGCACGCCTGATCCGAGGTACTTGACCTCCTTGGGAACCGGGGTCGCCGTCGCCTTTCCGATGTACTGCTGAATTCCACGGAAGAGCATCTGACCGGCTAGCGTCGTGATGAAGCCTGCTATACCCACATAGGCTAACCAGAATCCCTGCCATGCACCAATGATCATTCCCGTGAGCAATCCGAGCAGGACGCCCACCCACCACGGGACTCCCCAGTCACGGATAGACAATGCCACCACGTAGGCCACGACGGCGGCGACAGAACCGACTGCGAGGTCGATCTGGCCGATGACGATGACCATCACCATTCCGATGGCAATGATGAACACGTAGGCATTGCCGTTGATCACGTTGATCGCGTTGGTTGAGGTCAAGACCTTGCCATCGGTCTTGATCTGGAAGAAGGCGATCAAGGCGATCAAGGCGACCACCATGCCATATTGGCGAGTATCGCCGCCGAGGAGTTGCTTAATGGACTTCATCGTCAAGTTTCCTTCGAATTTCGTTGTCAGAGGGTGGTGGCTGAGACAGTCTCGGTCATACGGGCCATGAGCTTTTCCTGGCTGGCATCGGCCTTGTCGAAGACACCGGTGATCCGACCCTCGAAGATGGTGTAGATCCGGTCGCAGAGGCCAAGGAGCTCGGGAAGCTCAGAGGAGATGACGACGACGCCCTTGCCCTGGTCGGCGAGCTGCTGCACGAGTCCGTAGATCTCGTACTTCGCGCCGACGTCGATGCCGCGGGTCGGCTCGTCCAGGATCATGAGCTCGGGCTGCGTGAACATCCATTTGGCCAGCACGACCTTCTGCTGGTTCCCTCCGGAGAGCGTGTTCACTCCGACGTCGACCGAGTTGGCCTTGATGCGCAGAGACTTACGGTAGCCCTCCGCCGCGCTGTATTCCTGGTCGCGATCGATCACGTTGTGCTTGCTGATGCGCCCGAGGTCCGCCGAGACGATGGTGGTCTTGATGTCATCGAGCAGATTCAGTCCGAGCACCTTGCGGTCCTCGGGAACGTAGGCGAGTCCGTGAGCGATTGCGGACGACACGGTGGGCAGGTGAACGCTCTTGCCATCGATGAGGAGCTCTCCGTCGATGTAGCGTCCGTAGGTCCGTCCGAAGATCGAGCGAGCCAGTTCGGTGCGCCCGGCACCCATGAGCCCTGCGAATCCGACGATCTCTCCATGACGGACGAAGAAGTTCGAGCCCTTGGACGTGAGGCGGTCGGGAATGGTCGGGTGCGCGACCGTCCAGTTCCGCACCTCGAAGAACGCCTCGCCGATCTTCGGTGTGTGGTCGGGGAACCGCGAGTCGAGGGACCGGCCGACCATCGAGCGGATGATGCGGTCCTGGTCGACGTTGCCATCGACGACCTCGAAGGACTCGACCGTGGCTCCGTCACGGATGATCGTGATCGAGTCGGAGATCGCGGCGACCTCGTTGAGCTTGTGGGAGATCATGATGGACGTCAGGCCCTTGGAACGCAGTCCCCGCAGCAGATCCAGCAGGTGCGCGGAGTCTTCCTCGTTCAGGGCTGACGTCGGCTCGTCGAGCACGAGCAGCTTGACGTCCTTGGAGAGGGCGCGGGCGATCTCCACCAGTTGCTGCTGCCCGACGCCCAGGTTCTTGATGGGGGTCTGGGGATCGATGTCCAATCCGACGCGCGCCAGCAGGTCTGTCGCGAGGCGGCCGGCTTGGCTCCAGTCGATGAGGCCGCGGCTCTTGACCTCATTGCCGAGGTAGATGTTCTCCGTGATGGAGAGCTCGGGGATCAGTGCCAGCTCCTGGTGGATGATGGCGATTCCGGCCTTCTCTGAGGCACGGATGGTGTTGAACTTGACCTCTTCGCCTTGGAAGAAGATCTGTCCGTCATAGGAGCCGTGCGGATAGACCCCCGAGAGGACCTTCATCAACGTGGACTTCCCAGCACCGTTCTCGCCACAGATCGCATGGACCTCGCCAGCGCGAACCTTCAGAGTCACCTTGTCCAGGGCCTTGACCCCGGGGAACTCCTTCGTGATCGACCGCATCTCAAGGATCACGTGGTGTTTCTCGAGGGGTACGTGGTTCTCAGTCATCGATCTGTCTCACGCTCCGTTGCACGTCAACTGGTAGGGCCATCTTTGGCCTCCTCGGTGAGGCTATGGTGCCGCGGGCCCTACAGTCAAACTCTGAACGCAAGGTTGGGCGACAGTGTTACTGGATTGATACATGACGGTGAGGGTACGGCCCCTGATGTCCGACTTGTACCGATATAGCTTGCAGGCTTCGGGGCGCCAGCCGACGGACCCCGACGTCAAACGACGACATGCTGCAATGCGAGGGCGCACGCTCCGCGGACTTCGTCTTCGTCGGGGAACTCGGTGACCGCGAACTCGGTCGAGGCGAAGGACGAGGCGAGCGCGCGTTGCCGGACGGATTGGACGACGGACTCGAGGAAGAGATCACCGATCGGGGCAAGCGGACCGCCCAGGATGATCGCGTCCGGCCCCAGGAGGTTGCACACGCTGGCCAGAACCTTGCCGAGTGCTGAGCCCGCTTCAGACAGGATGCGCAGGACCACCGGGTCGCCGCGCCTGGCGCCAGTGATGACGTCCTCGAGACTGACGGTGGGATCGCGGCGGACATGGGCAAGATCAGCGACGATGCGCCGAGTCGAGGCCAGGGATTCCAGGCAGCCCCGGTTGCCGCAGTAGCAGATCTCGGTGTTCTCGCTCACCTGGATGTGACCGATCTCGCCGTTGAGCCCGGAGCTGGACTGCAGGACGGTGCCCCCGAAGGAGATCCCCGCACCGATGCCGGTGGCGATCTTGATGTAGACCAGATTCCGATCGTTGCCGTACCGGCCGAAGTTGGATTGGGTGAGCGCACCCAAGGAGGCGTCGTTCTCCAGGACTGTGGGGATGCCGAGGATCTGCGCGCTCACCTCGCTGAGATCGATGCCGGCCCAGTGGGGCAGCACTGAGCCCTGCACGATGAGGCCGGTGACCGGAGCCACAGACGCAGGTATCGCGATCCCGCACATGACCACGCGATCACGGTCCACCGAGTGTTCGGCCAGCATCGCGGTGAGCATCTCGTCGGCGGCACGGAACGTGTCCTCCGGCTGATGCTCCGTGGTCATGCTGCGGTCGCACCGGCCGAAGGTGTGGTGGCTGGTGTCGCTGGCCAGCATGCGCACGTGCGTGCGGCCGATGTCGATTCCTATGACGATGCGAGGGTCCGGGACCAAGGTCACTTTGACGGATCGTCGCCCGGAACTGATCGCCGAATCCGTGCGGACGCGTGCCGTGTCGACGAGTTCGCGGACGATGTTCGATACTGTCCCCGGGGACAAGCCGGTCAATCGTGCCAGGTCGGCCTGGGTCTGCGACCCGTGCTGCGTCAAGGTGTCGAGGACTTTGCCGACATTCAGCGACCGGAGTGCACGTTGCGACCCCGTGTCCCTGGAGATAGGACTAACGGTCGCACGTCCGCGTGGCATGCACGTAGTTTGGTCCAGTGGTCCGCTTGTCGTCAACTCTTGAAGACGTGGCATCGGTGCTGCGCCGGGTCACGGGCATCCGGCTCATCGAGGATCGGGACGGGCAGCCCGGCAGTCGGCGCACAGTCCGTACAGCTCGATGGTGTGACTGATGTCGGTGAAACCGTGTTCTTCGCCCACCGCCTGGGCCCACTGCTCCACGCTCGGCCCGTCGATCTCCTCGGTGGCCCCGCATCCCCGGCAGATGAGGTGGTGGTGGTGCTCGCTGCGGCGGCAGCTGCGGTAGACGCTCTCGCCGTCCGGTTTGCGGACCACATCGACGTCCCCTTGGTCGGCCAG
>JAATES010000206.1 GCA_015655615.1 Actinomycetales bacterium | reverse complement strand
TCTCCACCACCACGGCATACGTGCCGGAGTCGCAGACCGACTGGGAGGGCACCGGCGCGCCGTACACGGCCAAGACCGGCGAGACCGTCCAGTCCATCGCCACCGACCCCGCGACGACACTCTATGACGTGGCCGCCGGCCGGGCCTCCATGACGAAGTTCGTCGCAGGCCTCGACGTCACCCAGCTCGCGGACATCGTCGAGGGCGCCAGCAGTTCCGGGTCCACCCTGTCTGCACTCGGCGCCGCCGGCTACACCACGGCGAAGTACGAGAGCCTGGGCATCCCCGCCCTGACCCTCTCCGACGGTCCCGCAGGACTGCGGCTCACCAAGGACATCGCCTCGACGCCCGCCACCCATCAATACAACACCGCCTGGCCGATCGGCACGCTTCTCGCCCAGACCTGGGACCGGGAGCTCGTCCAGGAGGTGGGAGCGGCCATCGGCGCCGAGATGCAGGAGTACGGCGTCACACTGTGGCTCGCGCCCGGCATGAACATCCATCGCGACCCCCTGAACGGGCGCAACTTCGAGTACTACTCCGAAGACCCGTTGCTCTCCGGGCTGACATCGGCAGCCACCACCAAGGGCGTGCAGAGCGTCCCCGGAGTGGGAGTCACGGTCAAGCACTTCCTGGCCAACAACCAGGAGACGCAGCGCAATGCGACGGATGCCGTCATCAGCGAGCGAGCACTGCGTGAGATCTATCTCAAGGGCTTCGAGATCTCGGTCAAGAGCGCTCAGCCGATGTCGGTCATGACGTCCTACAACAAGGTCAACGGCACGTTCTCCGTCGCCAACTACGACTCGGTCACCGACGTGCTGCGCGGAGAATGGGGATTCAAGGGCGTGGTGATGTCCGACTGGACCGCCATCAACCAGGGCGGCATCGTGGGCTCGATGTATGCCGGCAACGATCTGATCGAGCCCGGAGGCAATGCGGACGAGGTCATCAACTCTCTGATGAAGGTGGATCCACGAATCGACATCTCCGGTCTGCCGGTCTATGTCAAGTCGTCGACTCAGTTCGGCACGTTCGTCGGGACCAGCTACAACTGGAAGCTCGGCGGCCTGTCCCTCTCGGCCACCGGTGATCAGATGATCAGCACGACGGTCGACTCGACCACGGACCTTGACGCGGTGCCGCAGTCGGGTGAGACCGTGCGCGACGCCATCAACAACGAGACGTTCGTTCCGAACGCCAAGTTCGCGAGTGTCGATGCCGCCTATCAGGAGGTCCAGTCCTACCTCGCCTCCGACAGCACAGCCTTGACCGCTGCCCAGAAGGCTGCGATCACCGTCACGGACGTCGTTCATCAGACGTCGGGCGACTCCAGCTCTCCCGTCACGTCCTACACGGTGACGCTCAAGGGCGACTACCCCGCTGTCGGATACACCATGCGGTTGGGCGACCTGCAACGCAGCGCATCGCGCATACTGAACACCGCCATGCAGTCCGCCCAGTTCGCAGCGCTCGCCAAGATCCAAGGCGTTTCGGGCGTCACCGCCGTGCCGTACTCCGCACAGTTCACCGACCTCCACAACTACCTGACCTCCTCGGGCAGCAAGGTGGTCGGGGCGCAGACGGGGACAGGCCCAGCAGTCTCGGTGACCACGGATACCGCCACTCCGGCCGGCGGCTGGTTCACCGGGCCCGTGAAGGTGCAGGTCACCACCGATGACGACGCGCAGGCGTACATCGACGTCGACTCTGGGGAACTGCGTACCTACACCGATCCGGTCACGGTCACGGGCGACGGCGTTCATACCGTGCGCGTACTGGCCGTGGACAGTGACGGCCAGTACTCCAAGATCACGACGCTCTCGGTCAAGATCGACGGCACGGGGCCGACCGTCACGGCGATCGGTGGTGCGGGCAAGGTCACCCTCCAGGCCACGGACGCTCTCTCCGGAGTCAAGGCCATCCAGTACTCCACCACCGGCGGCACGTCGTGGAAGACCTACACCCAAGCCGTCACCGTCACCAAGAACACCACGGTCAGCTACCGGGCCATCGACAAGGCCGGCAACGTCAGCACCGTGAAGACGGTCTCGGTCAAGCTCGGCACCATCAAGGTGGCCAAGAAGGCCAAGGCCACAGGCACGGCCAAGGTCGGCAAGACACTCAAGGTCACCAAGGGCAAGTACCAGCCCTCCGCCGTGAAGGTCGGCTACCAGTGGCTGCGCAACGGCAAGGTCATCAAGGGTGCCACCAAGGCCAAGTACAAGGCGACCGCCAAGGACAAGGGCAAGAAGCTCTCAGTCCGCCTCACGGTGAAGAAGACCGGGTACACGACCCTGAAGATCACCACGGCCAAGACCGGCAAGGTCAAGCGTTGACCAATCAAGGTCCCTCGAACAACCACGAGGGCTGGTCCCGCTGAAACAGGGGAGGGGATGTGCCTGCCGGCACATCCCCTCCCCTGTGTGCTCTCTGTCTCTCAGGTGGCCTACTCGGCCCGGCACCCGAGCGCGTGCTCGGCGAGGTCCCGCAGCACCCTGATGCCGTCGGCCGACAGGATCGACTCGGCGTGTCCCTGCACGGTCGCAAAATGCGGCCCGCGCAACGCGAAGAC
>JAATES010000221.1 GCA_015655615.1 Actinomycetales bacterium | reverse complement strand
GTGACATCCCTCTACCTCTTGCGCGGGCTCGCCCTCGAAGGCGTCCTGACGACCATCGATCTGGAGTCCGAGCACCAGCGGGCCGCGAAAGCGGCCTTCGCGGAGGCCAAGATTCCCGCCGGACGTACTCGCGCGATCTCCGGACGGCCGCTCGATGTGCTGCCGCGCCTCACCGACTCGGCCTACGACCTCGTGGTCCTCGGCGGTGACCCCACCTTCTTCCCCGAGTACGTCGCCCAGGCACCCAGGCTGCTGCGCACCGGAGGCCTGCTTGTGATCACGGAGGCCCTCTGGCACGGCGCAGTTGCGGATCCTGCCCGGCGCGATGACATCTCGGTCACGCTGCGCGAGCTCATCAATACCGTTCAGGGCGACGAGCGCTTTCTCACTGCGGTCATCCCGGTGGGCGGGGGCCTGCTGGTCGCCGCCAGGCGTTAGAGCGCCGCCAACGTCTCGAGCAACAGCCGGACTCCGAATCCCGTCGCGCCTTCAGGCACCTCGTGCAATTCAGCGGTCGACCGCGCCGTTCCTGCGATATCCAGGTGCGCCCACCGGGTATCCCCCGCGAACCGCTGCATGAAGAGCCCGGCCATGATCGCCCCGGCACCCTGATCCCCGCGTGCGGTCTGACGGATGTCCGCCAGCTCCGAGTCCAAAGCCGACCGGTAATCCCGGACCAGGGGCAGCCGCCACACCTGCTCGCCCGTGCGCGCACCGGCGCCGGCAACCACCTCTGCGAGCGCCTCATCGGTCGTGAACAACGCCGCACGATGATGCCCCAGGGCGGTGGTCGTTGCGCCGGTGAGCGTGGCGATGTCGATCAGGAGATCCGGTTCCAGCCGGAGCCGGGCATAGCCGAGCGCGTCGGACAGCACGATCTGGCCCTCTGCGTCAGGATTCGTGATCTCGACCGTGGTCCCGTCATACGTGCGGATGACATCACCCGGACGGTACGAGGCGCCACCCAGGGCGTTCTCAGCCAGCGGCAGCACGGCGGTGACCCGGTGCGGACTGCGGGAGTCCGCAGCTGCCAGAACCGTGGCCAGCGCGACAGCGGCACCGGCCATATCCGACTTCATGGAGACCATCGAGGTGCGCGGCTTCAGTGCCAACCCGCCGGAATCGTACGTCATACCCTTGCCGACCAGCACGACGTGCTGCGGCTTCGGGACATCAGCCGATTGGCCTGCGCCGTCACTGTTGAGGACCGGTTCGTACGTGACCGTCACCAGTCGCGCCTCGCGCGATGAGCCTCGCGAGACTGCCGCGATCCCTCCGAAGCCTTCCTCGGAGAGCTGGGCCTCGTCCCAGACCCGGTATTCCAGCCCGGCCTGGTCGGCCAGAGCCCCAGCGCGTGCGGCCACCCATTGTGGTGTCTTGACGTCTGAGGGCAGCGCAGTCAGCTGCCTGGCAAGCCAGGTGCCTCGAGCGCCCGCCACGACCGACTGCACCTCGGACTCGAGAGTGTCGCGTGGCTCCTCGCCCACCAGCAGCACCACTTGCGGCATGGCAGAACCCACAGCAGTCTGCTGTGAGGTCAGTCGCGGAGCCCGGAAGGCACCCAGGAGATAGCCTTCCACCGCGGAGCGAACGCTGCCCGAGTCCACGAACGGTGCCAGGCTGATCACCACGCGATCGTCATCGCGCGTCACCTTGGCCAGCGCCGCCCCGGCATGACGCAGGTCAGCCGGCCCCCCGCTGCCGGAGCCGAGCAAGACGATCCGTAGCGGAAGTCCATCCCAGGGCAAGTGCGCCCCGCGTCGACTGTGCACCCGGGGCAGCAGCGCGATATGCGTCGTGCCGGCCTCACCTGTGAAGCCGGCACGCTCGGCCAGGTCCGCGAAGTCGACGCCGTACCGCAACGAGGCTTCGATCGCCCCCGGAGTAGGCCGCAAGTCGTCGTCACCAGGCAGTGCTGGTCCGACGATCACCGCCACCGTGGTGACGTCCTTCTCGGTCAGCAGAGCCGACGACTCGAGCGACGACGACGCCACCACGATGTCGGGCAGATCAGGAACAGAATCGAAAGCCTTCCATCGTTCCTTCAGGACCTCACCACGCGCTGACCCGGACCGCACGTCAGCCCACGACCCCCTGCAGAGCCTCCTTGAGCTCAGTGGCCTCCGGCGCCTTCAACTCGACGACGAGCCTCCCGCCACCTTCGAGGGGGACTCGCATCACGATGCCGCGGCCCTCCTTGGTGACCTCCAGTGGTCCGTCACCCGTTCTCGGCTTCATCGCAGCCATTGATGAC
>JAATES010000293.1 GCA_015655615.1 Actinomycetales bacterium | reverse complement strand
GTGTCGTTCACCGCCGTCGGGGTGACTCCGCTCGTGAGATTCTCATTGGCTGCCAGCACGGAGGGGTGGTTGTCCCGCAGGTCGCTGAACCCATCCAGGAGGTCGACGAAGTAGTCGCCGCCGTTGTCGCCGGTCGGGACGGTGTCCGAGGGGTAGGTCGCGTTGAGCTCGGCCGACGTGAAGGGGACCGGTACCGTATCGCTCGTCGCGGCAAGCGTCGGCAGGGAGAAGTAGACGTCCGAGCTCGTGGCGTTCACGTTGTGCAGCTCGACCGAGATCACGTTCTGCCCCACCCGCAGCGGGGTCGCCGGGACCAGCAGCTGCTCGGTGGCAGGATCACCGTTGTTGTTGCCGCCATAGCCGAGGTTTGACGTCGGGACGTTCGTCCCGGGGAAGTCGGCGACCGCGGTGCCGTTGATGTAGACCGTCGCGGCGTCGTCGTGCACCAGCGTGCCGTACAGACCCTTGATCGAGTCCAGACCGGCCTGGTCGAGCTCGAAGGCGTACCGGAAGAAGTAGGCGGGGACCGTCACGTATTCGGTGTCGCTCGTATAGCTCAAGAAGTACTTCAGCAGGGTGGCTGCCTGAAAGTTCGTGCCTATGTTCGTGGTCGCGGTGCTCCCGGAGCGCTTGGCACCGAACGGGCCGGCGGCGGTCTTCCATGTGCCCGGAAGCGTGGCTCCGACCTGTGTCCACGCCGTACGGTCCGCAGCGCCGTTCGCCGGGTCGACGGTTCCGTCCTCCAGGTACGACCATGACGTCGCCGACGTGATGATGCTCGAGGACGCGCCCACCGCGCCGGTGCGCAGGGTCCAGTCGGCGATCTGGAACTTGGTGTTGTTGGACGCGGTGCTGTTGGCCAGGTTGGCAGTCACCCGCAGCTGGTAGTACAGGTATGAGGCCGGAGTCGTCGCGGAATAGACATTGCGCTGCCCCCGGGAGGCGAACGTTTGAGACGTCCGAGTGTCGACGAGCGTCCAGGACGCGTCGGACGCATTCGTCGCGGCCGACGCGGAGTTGCTGCCCAGGACCGTCCAGTCCTTCGGGTCCCGCTCGGGCGCATCTCCACCGGAGGTCAGCGAGTACGCCGTGGCCTGGGCGGCCGATGACAGCGTGTAGATCGCATAGATCGGCGTCGTCGGCGTCGGCTGGTTGCCGGTGCCCGCGTACCACTTGGTCGCCGGATTGCGGTCATTCAATGAACCGACATTCTCGGTCCCACTCGAGGTGTTCCCGAAGTTCGAGGTCACGGATGTGACGGAGGCTTGGATGCTGTCCGAGTCTCCGCGCACATTCAGCGCCACGGCCTGCGCGCTCGGTGCGACCACACCTGCCAGCGAACCCGCGGCAGCGAAGACGATCAGCGTCCGCAGCCAGCGATGGCGGCCGCGGACGGGGACAGGACGGACGGGGTGATCAGAACGCATGGGTTGCACCTTGTTCTTCAGGCAGCTCAGGACGGAGGACACCAAGACGTCGACGACGACTTCGTCGACACACACCGACCCCCGACACCGAGGGACGCTGACAACGCTGTCACGACGAGGTGAACGCTACGCGGATCAGCGATGAATTTCAATCGTATGGGTCCCGGTCGACCGTGAACTTCAGGAGGGGCCGACAGGGGGCAACAGACTACGGATCCGCTCCAGTCGCTCCGAGAGCTGGCGCTCGTAGCCGCGGTCGGTCGGTTCGTAATAGCGCCGACCGACCAGGGCGTCGGGCAGATACTGCTGGGCGGCTATGCCATGCGGCTCGTCATGCGCATAGACGTACTCCGTGCCGTGGCCCAGCGCCTTGGCCCCTGCATAGTGCGCATCCCGCAAGTGAGGGGGCACCAGTCCGATCCTGCCCGCGCGGACATCAGCGATCGCCGCATCGATGCCCAGATAGGCCGCATTGGACTTCGGCGCTGTCGCAACATGGACGACGGCCTCAGCCAGCACGATCCGGGCCTCGGGCATCCCGATGAAGGCGACGGCCTGCGAGGCCGCCACCGCCGTCTGCAACGCGGAGGGATCGGCCATGCCGACGTCCTCTGACGCCGCGATCACGATACGGCGTGCGATGAACCGGGGGTCCTCACCCGCGGTGATCATGCGAGCCAGGTAGTGCAAAGCCGCGTCGACGTCGGACCCTCGCATCGACTTGATGAAGGCGCTGATCACGTCGTAGTGCTGATCTCCATCGCGGTCGTAGCGAACCGCGGCGACGTCCACCCCCTGCTCGATCGTCGCCAGGGTGATCAGCGGTACGGCCTGCCCCGGATCAGCGGCGGCGACAGTGGACTCGCCCGGTGACCTTGGGCCGGACCCGGAGGCAGAAGTCTCGCTGAGCGCCGTCCCCGCTGCCGCCTCGAGGACCGTGAGCGCCTTTCGTGCGTCACCGCCCGCCATACGCACCAGCTGAGCACAGGCCTCTTCTGTGATCTGAACGGTTGCTGCCAGCCCGCGGTCATCCGCGAGCGCCCGCCGGACCAGTGCCTCGATGTCCTCGTCAGACAAGCTGTGCAAGGTCAGCAGCAGCGACCGGGACAGCAAGGGTGAGTTGACCGCGAAGCTCGGATTCTCGGTGGTCGCGGCGACCAGGGTGACCCAGCGGTTCTCGACGCTCGGCAGCAGGGCGTCCTGCTGGGTCTTGGAGAACCGGTGGACCTCATCGATGAACAGCACGGTCTCGTCGTCACCAGTGGCGAGTCGCCGCCGCGCATCCTCGATGACCTCGCGGACGTCCTTGACTCCCGCCGTGACGGCGGAGAGTTCGACGAACCTGCGCCCGGAGGCCCGCGCGATGAGGTAGGCGATCGTGGTCTTGCCCGTTCCCGGCGGTCCGTAGAGAATGACGCTCGCGGGTGCCGTCCGCTCGGCCGCCCCCGGCTGTGGCTCCACCAACCTGGTCAACGGCGCCCCGGGTGCCAGCAGATGGGCCTGCCCGGCCACCTCTGAGAGCATGGCCGGCCGCATCCGGACGGCCAGGGGTGCACTGGTCGAGACCACGGGCCTGCCGGAGGTGTCGGTCCTGGCGTTCTCGAACAAGTCCACGTCTGCAGCCTATCCGGGCCTCCTGGTACCGGTGCCGACTACGCTGCTGCTGTGTTCCCTTCTCTCGGCAGGTTCGCCGCCCACCATGCCCGGTTGCTGGTCGTGGTGTGGGTGGTCCTCGCCGCGACCGGTTACGTCCTGGCCTCCGCACACCTGGCCGGGAGCAATCTGTCCGAGCGACTGGCCGCGGACGGATGGTCGGTGACCGGCTCGGAGTCGGCCGAGGGATCGAAGATCTTGCAGGACAACGCCGCCGCAGGTGAGGAGATCACCCTTCTCATCAAGGGCCTCGATGCCACGACCGCAGATGCTCAGACGCTCTCGGTGGCACGATCCGAACTCGGTCTGCTCCCCGGCGTCGAGGCCGTCTTCGATCCTCAGGCATTGGCGGCTGGACCAGCACCCGAGGCTGCGGCCAACCTCGTCGCGGACGAGGGGACAGGCTTCCTGGTCGTGGTGGATCTGCGGACCTCACTCGACGAGCAAGCCCACCGATCCACGGTGCTCGCAGTGGCGGCTCGTCTCGATGACCTGGGACGACGGCTGACGACAGGGGTCTCTGGCGCATCGGCCACCGTGGGCTCCCCCACCTTGATCTCCGAGAGCATCCGCCACCAGGCCCAACGGGACATGGTCACTGGCGGGTTGATCGCGATTCCGCTCGTCCTCGCTGCTCTGGTGCTGATCCTCGGTGGCTTCCGCGCGGCCTTGCTGCCCATCGCGGCTTCCGTGATGGCCACTGCGGTGACCCTCGGCGCCCTGTGGGCCCTGGCTTCGCTGCTCGACCTCCAGGCCGCCGATGCCACAGTCGCCGTCATGATGGGGCTAGGCCTGTCCTTGGGCTTCGGCGCATGGCTTGTCGCCAGATTCCAGGTCGAGCTCCGTCGTCGCCACCGCGCCGAGCCGGTGCTCGCTGCGGCTGTGACCCGTGCCGTGTCCGGATCTGGCCCCACCGCCGTGCTCGCCGCGATCACCATTGTGGTCCCGATGGCTGGCCTTCTGCTTCTTCGGCCCACCCCCTTGCCCTCCCTGGGCCTCGCCGGCATCTGCGCAGCGGTGATCTCCATCGTGTCGGCGCTCACCCTGGTGCCGGCCCTCGTGCTCATTGCCGGGAGACACGTCAGGCCTGCGGCCTGGACCACCCGACTGCCGTGGGCCCGGCATACCGCGACCGAGGCGATCCAGCCCCCTTCGAAGGGACCCGACCCGGCACGGTGGGCGGGCCATCTCGGGCGGCGGCCACGATGGGTGCTCGCCGGCTCCGTGGTCCTGCTCGCTGCGCTGGCCCTCCCCGCATTCGGCATACACCTGCGAATATCGCACGTCGAGTCGCTCCCGGAGTCAGCGAAGCAGCGACAGTTCCTCAGCCAGCTCGCGGAGCAGTACCCGTCGGCCTCCAGCAGTGACATGCAGGTCATCGCTGCAACGACCCTCGAGGACGTCCCCGCTCTCCGCACCCGTATCGGCTCAC
Organism: Actinomycetales bacterium; assembly: GCA_015655615.1. Lineage (GTDB taxonomy): Bacteria > Actinomycetota > Actinomycetes > Actinomycetales > Cellulomonadaceae > Rarobacter. The sequence continues at coordinate 1,371 of JAATES010000293.1, read as the reverse complement.
TGCCAGGCGTCGCGGCGGTGGCGGCGCCCGTGGCGCTCGGCTCGTACAGCGTCCTGGGCATCGACCTGACGACAAGCGATGCGGGTGGAAGCGCAGCCGAGTCGACGGTCCGCGACGTCCGAGCGCTCGACCTCGGTGTCCGGACATGGGTCACCGGGCAGGCGGCGGAGCAGGTCGACTTCACTGATGCTCTGCACGGTCCCTTGTGGTGGGCGGCTGCTCTGGTCCTGCTCGTCACGGTGCTGCTGCTGTTTCTCCTGACAGGCTCCATCGTGGCGCCACTGCGGGCCGTGCTGACGGCGGGGCTGACGGTTGCGGCCGCCCTGGGGATCCTCACCAGTGTGACCCGGCAGGGGTACTTTGCCCCCGCATGGGGGCCCGGCGCGGGCGGCGGAGTCGAGAGCACCGCCGTCGTGGCGGTCATCGCCTTCGGCTTTGGACTGGCCTTGTCCTGTGAGGTCGTCCGGGCGTCCCCTGCCCGGACGGCTGGTTCGCGCAGTGATCAGGATGCGACGGCCGCTGCGCCAGCAGGAAGCCGGGTAGCGAGACTGGCATCCGCTGCGGGAACGATCGCCGTAGGCCTCGTGTGCGCTGGATTCGCGATCAGCCATCTGCTGTCCAGCAGGCAGGTGGGCGCGGGCCTGGTCGTCGTCATCGCCGTGGATGTCGTGATCGTGCGCTTGTTCCTGGTGCCGGCGACGAGAGCGCTGGCGGGACGGTGGGATCAGTGGGCACCCGGTCCGGTGAGGCGGCTCCATAGCCGGGCGCGCATTCCTGTGAAGCGAGGTGGCCATGTCCGGAGACCCGGATGAGCCTTCCGACGCAGGTCTGACGGGCAGCGAGGGGCCGACGTCCTGGGACGACTACCAGCGACACAGCAATGACCTGCGGGAACGCCGAGCGACGTACTTGCAGGCCATGTCCCTGCGAGCACAGCTCGGACTGGAGCATGAGCAACGGCAGCGGCGATACCGCAGAGTCCGGCTCGTGGCGGTCGTGGCCTGGTCGGTGATCATGGTCGGCTACGCGAGCGGGCTGATCGCCTGGTTCACCTCACCACAGGACAACGGCACGCTGGGGCTGGCGCTCTGGGCGGGCACCATGACCGTCGTGTGTCTGTCCTATGCGACCGTCGTCGTGCTGCGTTCCCTGCATCCGGGCCGAGCCCCTGTCGCCCCGCTGCCTGACGGCAAACCCCGGCATCCCGCCTTCGTCCATCGGGACTCCCCCGGCCCGCTGCCCTGGCAGCGCCGACATCCGCCCAGCGCCTGAACGACCGCGCAGCACACCGTCCGGAAGCACACCGTCCGGAAGCACACCGTCCGGAAGCACACCGTCCGGAAGCACACCGTCCGGAAGCACACCTGGGCT